>AMGN01000025.1 GCA_000309865.1 Methanobacterium sp. Maddingley MBC34
ATCCTTAATAATATTTTTTTAATGGGGAGGTAAAAATGTTTGATAACTTGAGAACAAGAATACTGGCAGTTATTTTTGCAGGAGCTATTTTAATTGCAATAGATGGTTCAACCATTAGTCCTATTCTGGAATCAATACAAAAATCATTTGGAGTTAATGAGAGTGTTATAACCTGGATATTCAACATGGAAATCCTGTTTTTGTTACTGGCAACTCCCATAATGGCTAAACTGTCAGATAAATATGGTCGAAAAAATATATACATATTAAACGCGGTTTTATTCTTACTTGGAACATTGATAGTATCTTTTTCCCAGTCCTTTGAAATGTTACTTATTGGAAGGGCATTGCAAGGAATAGGTGCAGTTTTATCCGTGCTGGCCATCACTATTATTGGAGATTACTTTGATGAATCCCGTGGTACCATACTGGGTGCTTTTGGAGTCATAATAGCCCTGGTATACGCTTTGGGACCTGCAATATCTGGTTTCCTGGTGGGTTTTGGATGGCACTGGGTATTTATAATAAACGTACCTGTGGCAGCCCTGGTGGTTCTCCTGGGTTACTACCTTTTACCTGCAAGTAAAACCACCGAGAAATACGCCAGTTTTGACTGGAAGGGTATGACCTTCCTGGGAGTAGCCATTGCATCCATTGCATATTTCATATTCAATCTCAGTGGAGAGGCATCAGCAACTATTCAATATTATACACTGGGCATATTCATCCTGGCCCTTATTGGATTCTGGTGGGTGGAAAGAAAAGCCCTTGAACCTATCCTTCCCATTGGTCTTTTAAAAAGGAAAGACACTCTTATAGCCAGCGTGGTTACCCTGGTGGGTTATCTGGCCATGGCTGGTACTTACTACTTTTCTACCTATGCATCCATGGCTTTCAGCCTCAGTTATTCAGCAGCAGCATACATGATACTGCCCATGACCATTGCCACCCTTATAACCACACCAGTAGTGGGTAAACTCCTGGATAAAGTAGGAGCCAAACCAATCATGGTGGTGGGTGGAGCCCTAACTGCCATTGGAATGCTGATCCTGAGTTACTCATCCAATCTGTACGTATTCGCATTTTCACTGGTACTAATTGGAATTGGGAATGCATCCATAGTTGGTAACGCCCTTTACTACATTTTCCTGGATGAAACTGGGAAATCAGAAAGAGCATCAGGCCAGGCCCTTTTAAACATACTCCTAAACACCGGATCACTTTTAGGGGGAGCGATTTTAGCTTCCGCTTTAGACTTCACTGCTTCTGGTGCTGCTTCATTCCGCCATGTTTACCTCTATCTGGCTGTGACTTACGTGGTCCTAACCGTTCTGTCACTGGGACTTAAAGGTAGCTTTTCCGGGAGTAAAAAATCAATAGAAGAAGAATAAAAAGAATTTCAAAAATAGAATTTCGGGCCGTTAAAAAAGCCCGATATATTTTATTTTTTATTTTATTTTCTAGATTTTTAATATAGTTGATTATGCCACTGTTATTTTATGATACTCCGGATTACTCTGAATCATTTTAAGATATTCATCAGAGGAAGGGAACCAGGATACATTAACATTCTCCAGATGTTCTTCTGCAGCACTTTTTGCCTGCAGTACTTCATCATAAGTGGGAGAACGCCACTTTACACCAGGTACAGGAACGTAACTGGTTATATGATAGGTGATTTGGGGATCAATTTTAGAAATAAATCGTGCAATATGGGAAATTTCATCATCTTCAACCAGCCCTGGGATGTAAACACTGCTGGCATCAACTTCAACTCCTCTATTAAAAAGTGTTTTGAAATTCTCCAGTACCGGTTTATGGGATTTACCAGTGCATTTCTGATAAAAATCTTCTGATAAACTCTTAATACTAACAGAAATAGCGTCGATACTTTTGGGAGGTAATTTGAATCCATTGGAGTGACCGATCTTGGTGTAAACACCTAATTCATTCTTTGTAAAATCAGTTATTTCAGATAGAAGCGGATATGTGGTTATTTCTCCCCCTACAAAATGTGCCCGTTCCATATCCAGTTCACCCAATACTTTTTTGATTTCCCCAATCTCTAAGAATTTGTCAGGTCTGGATTTTCCTCCCAATTTATACAAACACCAATCACAATTGAAGTTACAACCATAATTATGGAGATTGACTCTTTTAAATTCTTTTGAGTAAGTTATTTTATGTATTGCCATCAACACACCACTGAGTGGAATTATAAGTAGGTGATCCTGGAAAAAAATTTTCAAAGTCTGGTAGCACCTATTCCAGGATCGTGCTACCTTTATGTATTTAAGTATAAAAGCTTTACCATAGCAAACTTTTTAATGATGGTAGCACCATGTGAATATAGGGATTAAAACTAAATTAAAATGAAAATTGAGGTTTAATATGACAGTGGAAAGAGTGGGAGTATCTTTTGAACCAGAATTACTGGAGAAATTTGACACTCTCCTAAAAAGTAAGGGATACACCAACAGATCAGAGGCTATCCGGGACTTGGTGCGTAAATCAATCATCGAAGCCCATATTGAAGCAGAAGATGAAGATGTTATCGGGACCCTGACCATAATCTATGACCATGATGTGGGGGATGTTACCAATGAACTGCAGCATTTTCAGCACTTCCACCTATCTGAGATCATAGCCACCACCCATGTTCACGTGGAAAAACACAACTGTCTGGAAGTGCTGGTGGTTCGGGGGAAAGCCAGAAGTATTAAAAAACTGGCAGACCATATAAGAGCTATTAAGGGTGTTAAACATGGTGAACTGGTCATTACCAAATCATCAGTATAACAATTCTAAGATTGAATAAACCCTTAAATTACTCATTCTACACTTAATTTTATTTTAAATTCAGTAATAGAATTTGATGATATTTGACCATCTCACACAACCTTCCTAATTAAAACTGAGGTGTTGTTAACCTTTCCTGTGGGGAGGATCATAACTTCCTTGTGGAAGCCACGGGTTGCTTTTTCAGTGACTGGAGAGTAAAGAATAGCCCTCATACCAGTGTAAGTCCGGTATATAACTGGAGTGACTGTATCCACAACTTCCCAAACATTAGCAAACACTCTTTCCTTGGGTTCAGCCAGAGCCGCCACCATCACCACCGTGTAATCAATACTCCTTAAACTGGTCTCATCACCCCTAATAATCTCGATCTGGGATTCCAATCCCAGTTTTTCAATGACCTTCTGAGATAGTTCAGCCACCTCTGGCAATATCTCCACACTCACACATTGGGCATTGAAAATTTTGTTTAGAAGAATCAGGGTTAGTGGGAGTGGCCCTCCTCCAATAAAAACCACTTTTTGTTCTGGTGTGAATTTCACCAGCTGGTTTTCATTTCTCAAAAGGCCCTGATAACGGTTATAAAAATGGAATGATTCCAGTGTGGCCCAGGGATCATCTGACTTTAATATAGCCTCAGCATTTTCAGTTTCCAGTCTGGCCCCCAACCCTACGTAGAATTTTCTGATTAATGTGAGGGCTTCATTCATTTTTTCATCATCAAGGATGTGCTTGGCAGAGTCAAAATCAATAACCTGGTCATGTGCTATTTCTTCCACAGAATCCAGGAGAGGTATAATCTCATCCAGTGGCATTTCAATTAGGTTGTAGTCCCCATACTTTTTAAGTGAATTGGCTATTTCTTTTATTTTATCCCAGTACTTGTAACAGCTCATGTTAGATCTCCATTGAATCAAATTTAATATTTAGTTATAAAAAAATCAAATTTTCCTATCAATATTATTTGATCTAAAATCCATTTAACCTTAGCGGAAATTTTATATATCCTCAATTTAATTCTATTATTGTTTAATATAAAGAAATAGTTTAGTATTACTAACTACCTTTAACCCGCTTTAAAGTATTAATAGTGTTAAGAAAATTAATGGGAGAGAAAATCATGGGGTATTTTAAAGTAAAAAGCCTCCAAAAAGAGCATATTTTCCAAAATAATGTTCAAAAATTTCTTTTTAACATGATCGAGGATGAATTTGGTTATGGATATGTTCCAGAGTATCATCAAGATATAAAGGACATGGAAAGCCATTACCTTGATCCAGAGAGAAACAATTTCTTTATGGCCATCCATCAAGAAACTGGAAAAATAATTGGAACCATTGGCATACGAGCTTATGATAGGGATTTCCCACTTTTTAAGAATGTTTACAATTCCAAAACCACGGCCAGCGTTTGGAGAGTTTTTGTTGATAAAAAATGGCGTAGGAATGGTGTTGCTTCCACTTTAGTCCATATGGCAGAGAACTTCTGCAGGGAAAAAGGTTACAAGGAAATCTATCTTCACACTCACAAAACAGTGCATGGTTCTCTAGATTTCTGGATTTCCAATGGTTACCAGGTAGTGGAAGATACTGGAAACCATCTTAAGACTGTTCATATGGAAAAAAATCTATGTAAAATATCTTCACCGTGTGATGTTGATGGAATACTCATTTTCGAAGGATAAAATATGGTTTCTGGGCAGGAGCTACCATGAGTACATGTCCATGTTCAAATTAACTCCAGAATTCCTTAAAAATAAAATTATTCTGGACTGTGCTGCCGGTGCAAGTTCATTTACTTAATCATCATTCCGTGACTAAAAATTGTTCCATTTTATAATTGTTCTTTTTTATAAATGAGGGAGTAATCAAAATGAAAGATTAAATAGTAAATATTATAAGTTAGGATATTACATTATAACCATAATTTATGATAAAGGAGAGAATTAATGCATATACCTGATGGTTTTATTCCTATGGGGCAATGTGCCATTTATATAATTTTAATGTTAATAGCCTGGGGTTTCACCCTCAAATGGTTAGTTGAAAGATTGATTAAACTTGAAAAGGAAAAACCGAGTTTAGGGAAGATAATTTCATATTTAATCTTAATAATTTTTATCCTGCCATCATTTGTTTTCATAATACAATCAGTTAACATACCCATACCATGGGGAGTTGGCATAAGTCTCCTCGGATCGGCTCTGGTAGCCATACTACTTCGAAGTCCATGGGGTGCAGTTCTGATTATGTCTCCGGTCCTGATTGTCCAGGGTTTATTCTTTGGAGACGGTGGTTTGACAACTATAGGGGCAAATATCATTAATATTGCAGTTATAGGTGGTTTTTCAGGATTTTATATTTACAAATTCGCCAAACCCCTGGGTAAAATACCAAGGGCGCTAATTGGTGGATGGTTTGCCGGTTTCACGTCTTTAATTTTAGTGGCAGAAGCAGTTGCTGTTGAAATGTGGTTATCTGGAACTTTTCCATTGGCAGAAGGAATTATTTCAGGTACCATGTACTCGGCCATGGCAGGGATTTTAGAAGGAATCATGACCATGATTGGGTGCATTTTAATACTGGTTATAAATTCTAAAACCAGGGAAGTTGAGAAAATTGAGAACAAAAATTTGTAAATTCATAACTATTAGGCTTATGGATTATTCAATGAAGAATAATCGAATTAGGGGAGGGCTTAAAATGTAAAACAAAAAATGTGACCCAAAAAAGTTTAACTAATTTATTTGCTACTGATTTCAATTAGGTTTTTCAATTAATGTATTACTCAAAGGCCTTAAAATTGAATCAAAGTAATACTAATAGAAAAGCTTATAATATGAATCATTGTAATGTACTATGAAGATAAAGGCTTTTAAAAGTATTACGTGACCCCCTGTACAGCGGAATTGAGTAATACTTAAAAAAGCTTTCAACTAAAAAAAGGAGGCAAAAATAATATGCATATACCAGATGGTTTTTTAGGATGGACCTGGCCAATTTTCTGGATTATTGCCATTGTAGCAGTGGGATATTCACTTAAATGGGCTAGAGAAAACCTGGATGAACGAAACATACCCTTACTGGCTGTTTTAGCTGCAGGCATATTTGCCATACAGGCCATGAACATTCCCATACCATGGGGAACCAGTGGCCATATGGTCGGCGCAGCATTGATAGCGATTTTATTTGTCAGCCCATGGGCTGCAGTACTGGTTTTATCCATAGTACTCATACTACAGGGATTAATATTTGGAGACGGTGGAATGACTGCTCTCGGAGCGAACATCGTTAACATGGGACTTATAGGTGGTTTCGTTGGATTCTATTCCTACAAGGCCCTTAAAGGAGTTGGAAGGATACCTGCAATTTTCATTGCAGCGTGGGCATCCATATTCCTAGCAGCAATAGCTTGTGCTATTGAAATGGCCATAGCCGGTACTTTCCCTCTAACTGAAGGCATAGCATTCATGGGACTCTATCATGCAGTGATAGGTATCATTGAAGGTATAATCACCGTGGTAGTTATTTTAGGTATTGAACGGGTGAGACCCGATCTGATACCTGACTGGGTAAAGGGCAAGAAACCGGAGGCAACAGGATGAACACCAGAAACCGAAACTTTATACTTGGTGGTCTGGCAATTGCCATAATCATTGCTATTTTAGCACCGTTTCTAGCGTCCAGTAACCCTGACGGACTGGAAAGTACAGCGGAAAGTCTGGAAGTTCCAGAATCAGAAGCAGCTTTCCAATCACCATTGCCCGATTACGCCATACCTGGAATGGAAGAAAATCCGCTTGGTGGAGTTGTTTCTCTAATTTTAGGTACTGTATTGGTACTGCTGGTGGCGCTGGGATTGGCCAAACTGCTCAGCAAAAGGAATGGAAATGGTCAGGCATAAATGCCTAGAGGAGCTTTATTAAAAGCTCTTCACTACTTTTTTTTAGAATAAATATAAATAAGAATATGATAGATTTTTATTGAGAGATTTTATGAAAGAACTGACTGCAATAGACAGAGAGTCCCGTAAAGAAAGCTTGATGAATAGTTTAGATGGGAGAATAAAACTTATATCAGCTATGCTAATCATTGTATACGCAGTTACCAACACAAACCTGATTGTTCTGGTGATAATGGAAATATACCTTATAATCCTCATTGCATTATCCAATGTAAGCCCCACTTATGCGTTAAAAAGAATCGCACTGGTAATCCCTTTTGGTGGATTTGTGGCTATGATTCAACCCTTCTTCCAACCCGGAAATATTATATGGACAGGGCCATTCGGATTATTACATATAACCGATTATGGTCTCTTTTTTGGAGTGTTACTCTTATTAAGGGTGACAGTTTCAGTTACTTCAATAGTATTTTTATCTTCAGCCACATCAATGCAGGACCTGGTAGCCTCGGCCCAGAAGCTGGGAGTTCCCCACCAATTAGCCATGCTCTTGAACCTCACTGTCCGTTACCTGTTCTTCTTCTATGATCAACTCATGAACATACTTAATGCACAATCAACCCGTTGCTTTGATATATTCAACAAAAAAACCCCCTATAAATGGAGATTGATAAAAGTAGGTGAAACAATTACTATGATGTTTATCAGGGCATTTGAACAGGGCGAAACTGTATATTTAAGTATGGTATGTAGAGGTTATTCTGAAAATACCCGTATTTACCGGGCCAAAAGTAAGTTAGATTATAAAGACTTTGCATTTGTTGGTATAACCGTGCTTATGATTGTTTCTTTAGAATATTTTAACATTTTTATACTTTGATTAATTTCAATGGATCATAATACTCAAAAAGACATTACACTAAAATAGTCACTGATTAGAGGGCAAATGAATGAAAAGACCAATTATACAAACTGAAAATATGAGTTTTACCTACCCTGACGGGACTTCAGCACTCCGTAACATAAACATGGAAATACTAGAGAGAGAAAGAGCTGCTATCATTGGATCCAATGGTGCGGGTAAATCAACACTATTTTCCCATTTCAATGGTATTCTACGACCAACCTCAGGATTAATTAAAATCAATGGCAAACCTGCCAGCTACAAAAAGGATGATCTCCTAAAAATCAGACAAACAGTGGGAATGGTATTCCAGAACCCTGATGACCAGCTTTTCTCACCCACTGTGGAAGAGGATGTGGCCTTCGGACCAATGAATCTAGGGCTATCTGATGATGAGGTAGAGGAAAGGGTTGAAGCTTCACTTTCTGCTGTGGGAATGTTGGAAACCAGGAGAAAAGCCCCTCACCACCTGAGTGGTGGTCAAAAAAAGAGAGTGGCTATTGCTGGTATACTGGCCATGAATCCAGATATAATGGTTCTGGATGAACCTACCACTGGACTTGATCCCCAAGGAGTGGATCAGGTGATGGATATCCTCTATGATCTTAACCGAAAAAATATGAGCATAATCATTTCCTCCCATGATGTGGAGATGGTAACTGAATTTGCCAGTAAGATCTTTGTACTGCATGAAGGGGAGATCATCAACCAGGGAACACCCGGAGACATATTCAATAATCCAGAAACTCTTAAAAAAGCCCATCTGAAACAACCCACAGCCGCAGCCCTCCTGCATCGTCTGAAAAATGAAGGAGTTCAAGTAGATGTTAAGTTAACTGTTGAAGACGCCTACCATGAGATACTGCATGCCTTAGGAGTAGATGCCTACCATAAACTCCTCCACCTGGTGAAGGATAAACATCACCACCGGCTTCTGCACAGTTTAGGTGAAGAAAACTACCATGAACTGTTACATGTGGTGGAAGAAGAACAGACAAATAATCAACCAAAAAAAGATAAAATAAACCCCACCCCCCAAGAAAACCTATTTTCCTAAACAAAAAGATCTATGAAAGTTTAAAGTTCTAGATTTTTAAATAACATTAATTTTTTAAAATTTCAATCATTTCTCTGGAATAATAGTTCCTTCAATTTTATTCTGGATAATATCCTCCAAAATATTCATTGCATTTGTTATTCCTGATCTTTGCCTTTCCAGAAGTTGTTCAGAGTTAGCCGAACGAAGATCAGCATAAACATCAGAAGTTGTTTTAATCGTTAATTCCGGAGTTACAATAGCAATCCCCCCTCGACCAATCCCTGCTGTGGTTCCAATTCCAATCTCAGCTCCAGATATTTCTTTCACCGCTTTTGCCATGAGTAATGCCACTTTCTGGTCATCTTCCTCATGGTAAACCTTTATCCCATTGATCAGTTGTTGTGGTTGGGGAGGATCAACTTTTAAAACGGATTTAACTGCAGATAATGTGGGGATGAACATCCCGCAAAGGAGGATCACTTCCCCACGGCGACCTTTCAACCATTGCAGGTTCGGTGACTTGGGGCCGAATTCACCCTGATACCCCTGTATAGCTGCATGTATTTCTCGGGCTATGATTCCATGGGTGAAGCATTCAGCAGTGGCAACTGTGATTGTCATGGTTATCAACATTAGATTATGTATTATTAACAAGAAAATTGTTTATTCCATAAGGCATTTAGTAATGGTTTTGAAATATTTCTTATGAATCATTAATCTAATAATTATTTCTCCAAATTGCGTAAATCCAGGGCTTTTAATATTTCCATAGTCATTCTCCGGGCAATCTCATCCAGCACATATGGTGTTACAGGTTCGGAGTCTCTAATGAATTTTCCAGTGGTTATCAGAGTATGGTTTTCTTCTATGCCTTCTGCTCTTAATTCATTAGCCACCGGATTATCGGGATCTGCCTGGGATATATCCATCACCCTTATTTTCTCATTTCCTATTCCAAAAACCCCTGCAGTGCTAATGGTTGATGCTCCTATCTGGTGTGCTTTTTTAATTATTGCTGCAGTGGTGGGAATGGTGTTTCCTCCGGCGATTTCCACACAAACCACATCCCCCTGGATTAAGTCTAAGTTTTTAGGGGTGATATCCTGTCTAATGGGTATAACCTCTTTAATACCACATAGATCGTGCAGAAGATCCACCTTGTATTCTCCCTGTTTACCTCCCATCAATTTGAAAATCAGGTCTCCCTGGGAGATTTTTTGAGAATCAATTGCAGTTATTTTCTGGGGACCTCCCCGGTGTACCTGGGCTAGATTAAGCCCGGTTCTTATTCCCAGTCTTCCCAGGCCCACCAGGGTGACATGGCCTTCTGGAACTTTATTATTTTCAATTTCTTCGATGTTCATATGGATACTCCATGGGTTCTTTTGGGGGTGATAAATTTGAGTAGTTTAAGTAGTAGAAACAACAAAAAAGTAGAACTATAGGGCATCTAACTCTTGTGATACATTTGAGCGAAAAATGTTTATAATCATCAGATGCCCTACCATTCACACAATATCCGGATTTTTTTTACCTTACAAGTAATACATCCTTCTATTGAATTTGGGGAGGAGGTATTTATGAGCAAAACCTTCCTCAAAGAACTATTAGTACTAAGTACTATAAATACTTTATCTTATAAAAGTATTACTATTTGTTTTGATTTATCTTTCTTTTTATGAATCATAAAGAAAATATATCAGTTTTTAATTCAATAAATCTTAACTAAGGATTTATTTTTGTCTTAAACCCTCATATTTTGACAATTGATATGTTCCCAGGGCTTCCCTGTGTCCAGATAATCTGTTTTAATACCCATCTTACCAATTAACTGACATAGTTTGATTAAACCAGGAACTTCTGTTGCGTGGTGGGTGGCATCAACCAGGGTGATCCCTAATTTTCTGGCAAGAATACTTCCAGGATGGGTTAAATCACCAGATAATAATAGATCAGCCCCTTTTTCACTGGTCAACTTTATATAATGAGGATTCAAACCAAATCCAGATATTATGGCCACTTTTTTTAATGTATTTTGGTTTTTTCCTTTTACCAATCTAATATTATCCACTGGGATTGATTTGGAAACGTTTCGTATGAATTCATCCAGGTTATATTCAGTACTACTGGTTCTTTTGGCATTACCGAGTCTTTCAGTATTACAGATTCTACCTATTCCAGTCTCAGGTTCCAAAACATCGGTAACTTCAAGTTGGAGGGATTCTGCCAGGGCATCATTTGCTCCGCCCTGGACAATATCCCAGTTGGAATGGATGATGTAAGTGGGAATGGTTGGAGTAAATAGTGGTGGATGGTGACAAACTAAGAGATCTGCTTCGGTTGTCTCTTTTAAAAGGCCAGGAATAAGATCTAAAACTACTAATGCGTTTTCCACCTCGATTTCCTCCGGATGGCCCGGGCCAATGAATCCTACAGGATCATCCTTTAAAGCTAATTTAAGAGGAACTTCTTGTTCTATACATTTGAAAAGTTCAGATGCTAACATTTTCCACCCTAGAATCTATTTTTTGTAAGTATTCATCCAGTGCATCATCAGGAGATATTGGTTGCAGAGCAGAAATGATCATGGCAGGTTCGGTCATGAGTTTTGTGAATTTCTGGTGGTCTTTTTCTTTAAAAAGAACTCCCTCATAAAAATTCATACCCGCCACCCCGTAAAGAACTCCCTTATTTTTTAATAGATCATCAAGGGCTTTCCTAAGGATTTCAATGGTCATGGTCATGGTTCCGGAAGTTTTTGTATTCAAACCACCGGTTTTAAGAACTCCCTTATATTTGGAGCTGGCCAGTTCTATCCGGTCCATTATGTTGCTTTTTTCCATGATGCTGTTATCACTACCATCAGAGGTGGGATCTTCCACCAGGAATAATGATACATCGGAATTTACAAATTCCCGGACTGATTCTGGACTCAGACCTCCCAAACCAGTGGTGTCAATTACCAGATCTGCATCACTGATCCGGGTTAAATCATCACTGAACTTTACACCATCACCCAGAAGTGATTCAAGATGGGGGTGAATATCTATAACAGTGACCTTTGAAAACTCTTTAAAACGTTCAGCCAGTTTCATCCCAGTGATGTAAGCCCCTACAATAACTGTTCTTTCCACATCCACGTCCAGTGATTCTATCCAGTTGAGGGTGGCTTCACATTTAACATCTCCGATCAGCTTAACGATATCCCTCATTTCCATTCCGGAATACATGGTGTATACTTCTTCAGTGATTCCCCTTTCCTTTATGATCATTCCACCACCATAAATCCAATTCTCAAAAGAGCATGGGTTATTTCATCTCGGACTGCATCTTCTACTTCCTTACCATGTAGAATATGGGATGGTGATGTGGCTGCAGATAATATTCTACCTTTTTTATCCATTATCACTAGTAATGATCCAGAACCTGGAACTCCCAGGCGTCCTCTGGCAATTACCAGATCACAATCACAGGTATCCAGGGCCATGAGGGCTTTGGTAATGGCAGGAGTTCGTGATAGATCTGCAGAATTGGTGTGGATGCACAAATGCTCAGCACTGGGTAAGTTAAACCGGGTTAAAACTTCATTTATGACCTTTGTTTTCACGGTGTTTCTGTTGGGAACCACTATTCTCTTACAGGAACGGATGTGTTTTTGGAGTGATAATAATTCCGCTTCTGTATCACCAAATCGCTCCCCATCAACAGATTCTTCATAGGCATTTTTGATTGTTTTCTCGAAGTCCATTGGAATAACCTGCTTTTTTTAGTATCTGCAACTGTACTATTATCATTTCACTGGATATTTTTAAATTTCAATTATTATTTCACTAATCCCTAAATCTCATGGATCCCAATCTCATGGATCCCTAAATCACTTTTTAGTGAACTCTTCATATTTCCGTGATCCCCACTTCTTTAACTGGGCAGAGGATTTCATTAATTTGTGGATTGAGTCCAAGCTCTTTTATGGTGTTAATTACTTCCTTTAGGTTTCCACAACTGGGAGAACCAACTCCCTTAACATCCAGGGGATAGTCTTCTGGAATTACAGTTGCCACATTATCTGCTCCGGCCATTAATGAAAACTTAACATTCTCCGGGCCGATGGTGGGGGTGGGAACTGTGATTCGTAAATCATTAAACATCAATCTGGTTATGGCGATGGTTTTCATCTGCTCCATCAATGAACATGGGGGATAGTTGGCCATGGGTGTGTCCAGATAGGGGTTAAAGCCCATTATTGGTATTTCGCCCAGTGTGGGGAATTCTTTAAGTAGGAAAAGATGGTTTACTCGGTCCAGGTAGGATTCACCGATTCCAATGAGCAAACCTGATGATAGTTCCAGGCCCACATCGTTAACCATTTTACAGGCCATTAACCTGTCTTTTAGTAGTTCACCGGGTTTTAGATGGTTGAAGAGTTTTTGATTTATTGTTTCCAGGTTACAGCATACTGTGTCAGTCTGGTATTTGGCCAGTTGTTTCATTGATTCCGGATTGAGATCAGAGCCGACATTTACCAGTAACTCCAGTTTGGTGTTTTCTTTTACAACTCTGGCAGCTTGAACTGCATGATGTCCATTGTAACCATGGGCACCAGAGCAGCTGATCCTGGGAATTCCTGATCTTTCCACAGACTTGGCTGCCATTAATATTTCATCTTCTGTTTTTGTAAAAGAATGATAGTATCCTTCAGAGGATGTTTTAGCCGCGAAACCACAGTATTTACATTTAGGGGTGATTTTACATAAATTGGTTAAATGAACAGTTGAGGTAAGTTTAATACTCCTGTTTCTGGAATCTCGAATTTCCGAAGCAGTTTCAAAAATTTTAAGAGTGTCTTCGTGAGATTTTGTTCTGAACAAATCCAGAACTTCATCTTTTCTTAAATTCTCTTCGTTTAACGCCCTTTTGATAATTTTGTTTATCAATTTAGCACCTGATGTGTTTTTATAAGTGTTTTAATAGTAAGACTTAGATGAACTTCCAATTCTTAACATGTCAATTCTTAACCTTTAATTGAAAGCGATAAGTTTGAAAGCTTAGTATTTGAAATCAATTATTTTCATGAAATCAATTAGTTCCAAATTTTCATATAATTCATTTCTTTTTATTTTCCCGGTTTAAAAAAAATAAAAAGGGGGTGATTTATTTTACGTTACAGGTAGGCCCCTTTCCTTTTCTGTTTTCCAGTACTTCCAGGACTGAAGGTAAGACATCTGCTGCAGCACCGAAGTTCATGGAATCAGCAGTACCCAGGAGTGCTCCAGGGTCTAGTTTTTCTTCCATGTGGTCTATTCCCACGCTGTTCATCAGATCTGTGACCTGGGTTAGTGATTCTTTGGCCATCATCTGGGCAAAACCGGCTGGAGCACCGAGAATGTTCATTACTGAGTCACGGTAGCTCAAAATTCCAGCGTAGGTTATGGCAGTGAGTGCAGAACACATGTCACATACAGGACCTAAAAGTTCTGCAGGTAGTTTAAATGCATTACCCCGTGCTGCTACACCCCAGTCCACCAAATTACAGATAGCCTCTTCAGATGCATAACCTTCAGCAATATATACCTGTCCTTTCATTTCAGGAACTGCTCCAGGGTGATATGAAGATACGTTGACTTTTGGTGCAATGTTCATTTCATCGCTGGATAGGTCTTCAAATATTTTCTGGAACATGGTGGTGGGCACTGTACAAGCATGGGTTAAGATGGCACCTTCTTTGAGATCATCGGCGAATTTTTTAATGATACCCATCTGCATATCACCCTTGGGGAACCAGGTCATAACCCAGTCAGCATCCTTAACTGCTTCATTATCATTGGTGGTAACTTCAAAACCTAAATCTTCAGGATGTGTGAAGTGAATAGCACCTTTAGGTGGTTTTGGAAGGTCTTTAGCCACAGCATTAACTTTTTCTCTGATCTGTGGCATTATGCTTTCAGGATTATCTTTATGAGCTTCAATAACTGCTTCGTATTCAAAGTCATCTATGACTGTGAAGTCGTTATCAAATACAGGATCCGATACTACAATTTCATCAATACCAGCTAATTCTTTAAGTTCTGCTCCCATGGCAATAGTGGAATGGGTCATTGCTATTTCTGGTTTTCCGACTTGTTCTGCTACTTCGCAGGCTCGGCTGAAGTTTGTTATCCCACTGGCGGCGTGGGTTCGATAACAACCGGCACCTAATATTGCAAGTTTCATACTATCACTCCTTTTTTCTATCAAATAATAATACTACCAATAGTATTAGTAGTACAAACTAAGATAGTCTAAATGTAATATAAATGTTTTGATTTATACCACATTTTATAAAATAAGGACAAAAATATAATAAAATTTAAAATTATAATAATATAAAAATGCATATTTTATGGGACACCTTGTAGTTATGACTTTCTCCTAGCTAAAACAGCAATATGTAATACTTTAAATTAGTTTTATACTAACTTTTAAATAGATTAACCAATTATTATAATTAGAATAAAAAAGCCCAGACTTGGATAAATAAAACAATGGATGAACATTATTAAGGTTTTACAGGCTTTAAAGATTATAAAAGGTGATTTTAGTGCACGATATGATCAAAGATGCAGTAAGTGACATGAATTCGGCTCTTGAACTCAGTAAATCCAATAAAAATGTCAAAAATGTGGTGGATGCAGTTTCACAGTTATCAACTCCGGAAGCAACCCAGCTGGGAATGAACTTCAAAAAATTCCCCCTAGGATGTGATCTGACTGAGATCGTGGTTGGTACCTGTGCATCAGACATGGAAAGAGATGAACTCATGGGTAACTGCATGTTATCAGACATGCTGGGTGCTTCAATCCATGTGTGTGCCTATGCCTTTGCCGATATCGCCGAAGCCAACAACATGAGGGGTATTGATATCCTCAGGGAAGTTAGAAACGCAACTGATGTTCCCCTGGATCTGGACCACTTTGGCCGTTACGGAGCCATGCGCTTCCCCAGGGAGATTGTTAAATGCCCAGGACAGTGCTATAATCAGGGCCCACCATTCCAGGAATGCCCACGGGATAGGATCCACGCCAGACTCATGGATAAAGAGGAAGCTGCACATGATGAGAGGGAAGAATGGATCAAATGTTCCTCATCTGTGGCCATTAACGTTACCAGTGCCCAGGGCGGGGAAGGTCATGCTGCACCCTTAGAAGAGGCTGAAGAGATTGCCAGTCTTGCCCAGAAATATGGTAAAGGAGTGGAGGCCATCATGTTCATAGGAGATGGATACGATGACCTGGTCACCGGATTTAGTAAAGCTCTGGAATTGGGAGCAGACATCTTTGTACTGGAGGGAGGGCCCTTCAATCAGTCCAGTGACCGCCTGGATAGCTTTGCCAAGGCCGTGGCCATGGCCCGTATACTGGTACCCGGGAAAATCGTAGCCACCAATGGAGCCTATGAAGATGAATGTCGTGTGGGACTGCAGGCAGGGCTTAACGCCATAATCACTGGTTTCCCCAAGAACCATCATGGATACATGTGCGGATACAGTCCCGGAACTGCAAAAAAAGGTAATTTCGGACTTCCACGCGTTATAAAAATAATCAAAGAAGAACTCAAACCAGGTTTGACCAGCGTACCAATACAAAGAGGTGAACTGGAAGCACTAGCATGTTCAATTAAGGTAGTGGGTCCTGAAAACGTTTACCCTCAGAAAATAGGGGATTTCACAGTGGGAGATGCCCACTGGGCAGTGGTTCCCCATTCACCAATTTATGAGAAAGTGGAAGTTCAAAGGACCATACAGAGTATTCATGAAACTTTGACTGGTAGTAGTGCCGCACTCATTGGAGGCAGGTTTGTGTCATGGGCTCTGGCCAGAGAATTGAACAATGATATGGATGAGATCATCATCAGTGATAAGGATCCTTGGGTGGAAAAGGTAACTGTGGACATCTTAAATGAAGAACTCCCCTCCACTGTCATTGGGGCCTCATCAGATGATAAATCAGCATCAAAAAATGCAGATCACACCATAATTACTTCCACAATTCCGGGACTGGTTAGGAGGATTTCAAGAAGTTTGGATGGGGCTATTACTTTGATTTGAGTTAAATTATCCAAAAAATAAAAATAAAAATAAAAATAGGTTAAGTAGGGGATATCATTAGAATCAAATTTGTTTTTAATCCCCCCATTCCATCTAAACTATTATTCCTCTGATTCCACCTGTAACTGTTTCATGTGAATTTAAAACTCTGCATTATAATGTTGAATGCATTCTGGGATTTGTCAAAGTTTTGTGGTGTGGAAAAGAATGCAACAGTGTAAAGTGAATCATTATGTTTACACCAGTATTCCCTTTGCTTTATGTGGGTGCTGCCTTTATCTACGGTAAAAAGTAACTCATATGCACTTTCACCACTGATACTTGACTGATTTTTAGATATTATTTTATAACCGGAATTTTCATAAGATTCTATGACGGTTTCTATATTATTATCCAGACTGTTACCAGTCAACAGAGGATGTTTTTGCACAGAGAATCCTGTTTCAGGATCAGATGGATCCGCTAGATTTATCAGAATCTTGGATTGAGTTGTGTTACTTGGATACTGAACATCCGCTTTCACCCAGGAATCTGAATAATTAAATGAAAGACCATCCGCCTCATAATGCTTGCTAGTTTCTTCAGAGGAAATACAACCAGATATTAAAACTGCAAAACAGGAAATTATCATCAACAATACTAAGTAGTTTTTCAAAAATTCAAGCCTCCCCGTTAATAATTAATTCTATTAAAATCCTATTAAAATAAAATAATCATATCATATAATATTTTCGGTTTTCTTTTTATTATTTTAACAGAGGTATCAGAGCAATTTTTATTTCCAAGCAATCACCAGATTCCTGATTATTAAGATCCACCACCAAATAAGCCCTATAAGTTTAGGGGAAATTAAAGCTAGAAAGCTCCCCCTCCACCTCCACCAGATCCTCCTCCGGCTCCACCAACTCCGCCACCTCCAAAACCACCAGAACCTCCCCCACCATCACCCCCTGTGAGGTATATCTGCATTGCAGCGTAGGCGGCCATGAATGAAACCAGCGTGTACTTGAAATATTTATATTCTGCAGATTGGTGAAGTACATATAGTGGGCTGTTTGAAAACTCTTCATGGAGAGCTGTTATTCTGGATGATCTGGTAATAGCATCACCCACTCCCAGTGCAGTTCCATAAACCAGATACTCATTAAAAAGTTCTTCAGAATCAGGAAAATGGTTTTTCGTATCCTTAATATGTTTTTTATACCTCATCCACCGGGCTCGGTAATCCCGGCCCTCATCTGTCCATCGGCCATTGACCTTGGCAGTCATGAGTAATGAGAAACCAGCCACCACAATAAGGGGGAAAGAGGTGTAAAAAGAATATTTAGCCCCTTGAATTGGGTTTTTAAATGTTAAAGCCATTATTAAGAGGGAACCCAGAAGAGCGACAAACCCATAAATATAAAGTCCCTTGTTGTCGGTTTCCATGAATAAACTTTCCAGTTTACCATGGCTTAACTCTTTAATTACTTTTCCCCTCCAATCGAAGTATTGCTTCTGGAAATGAGTTTTATCAAGATTTTCATTCATATCATGAAGATATACTGTACCTTTCTTTCCGTATTCCTTAACAAATTTCATAACATTTTTTTCGAAACTTTTAAGGTGTGTTGATCCTTTTTTCTCATTTATTTTAAGTTTGATTCCAGTATCCTCGTCTTTATGAGGGTTGTACACCAGGATGTATCTTCTTCGGATGAGATCCATCATGGTGGCCAGGAATCCGTCAACTCCAGGATCACCCACATTTCTGGAGATCCCAAGACCGCAGATCGCATTGACAATCGCTGGAGGGTCACGTTCAGGTAGATTTCCATCAAAACTTCCTTTATGGAAAATTCTACCACCCCATGATCTGTAGATTATGTAAAAAGGGTAGATCATACTAAGTAACATAACCAGTGGTAGAAATTGATACAACAATGTTTGAAAGTTTATCCAGCTGGTGTAATCAGCTTGTATTTTTTCCATGGCCACTGTACCATTTTGATCAACCTGCCTGCCACCATTGGTGCTGGTGAACTGTTCCAGGGGTATGGCCATCCTCACTTCAAACCATTCCTTCCTGGGAATCTCCTTACTGATTACTGTGAAATCTGATCCCTGCCAGGAAGCGTTGACCAAGAGATAGGGAGGATTGATCCAGTATTTAACTCCGTCTTCTGATTTTAGATGGATGGTAGAGTTTACCCTGCCCACAGGTACTTCCCATTCATTGCCCCAGGGCTGGTAATGCAGCTCGGCTACGTCATTGTAAAACTTCACCAACTGGAGAAAATCGTACTGATAAATAACATCCACCTCCCCATCAGAAAGAGGGAATGTCATTGCAGTGTCATCATATAAAAACACCTTGATGCGTTTTCCATTCTTACTATCCTGTACTTCGTATCGGGAATAAGCTCCAGATGTATTCACCTGTATATTTTCAACTGTTTCACCACTTTTCAGGGGGATGTCCCGGTAAACACCATTGTAGGTTCCAAAAAAATGGTAATGGATGACTTCCTTCACATGGAGTGTGCCATCATCTCCCACAGTCAAGTTGATATTTGCCCAGGGGATGGTGTAGCTTCTGTCATCGGCAAAGGAAACTCCAGAACTAACCAAAAAGGAGGATAAAACAGATATTAGGATAAAAAATATCAGTATATTCTTTTTTGAATTCATTAAAAATCCCTTATTTTATGTTTTATTCTTTATTTTCATATTCGCATTAACTGACCCTCTACCCACACCCATTTAAACCAGAGCCTCTTTTTGTTTTTCACCCTCATTTACTATCCTATTTTTGTATATTGAGTATCCTGCGAAAAAGAAGTTTATTATTGAAACTATGATTAACATATATCCATCTGAGTTTACACGGGAGGATCCTGTGTATTGAGCATAAGTAACTCCTGTTATTAATTGTATTAAAGCTATAATCAACCATACAACTCCAAAGGCGTAAATGGCCATTGAATTTCGGGAGGCATATATTAAAACTGCGAACAATATCAGAATACCTCCCCCAAAGGGTGAGGTGAATATCAGGTTGATAATTCCCCAGAAAAACAGCGTAATAGCAAGTCTTTTGGGCCAAACTTCTTTTTCAGGTCCAGCATTTAAGTTTTTTAATTTTCCAGATATGCCTGTTTTTTCCAGGATCTTCATACCACATTCTGGACAGAATTTGGCATTTTCTTCCTGAATTAAATTTCCACAATTTTCGCATTCTATTTAAACACCACCCCATCATAAAAATATTTCAATGGAGTTATATTACGATTTTTATCATTTATAACGCTTTTTACGGTTAAAATTAAATCCCCTTAAACAGGATGATTACTTAGTCATTGAAATATTAATCATAATCCCATAAAGTTTGATATTAAAAAAACAAGTATATAATACTTTAGATTCAAATTTCATTATTCCTTTTATACACAATGTAAAAACAAACCTAAAAAATAAAAAAATAAAAAAAATCCATTGGATTTGTGGGAAAAAATTTCCTTATTCTCTAATTGACCCTTAACAATCAATTAAGTATTAACACTTTGACAATCATTAATTAAGCCTGTCTACCCGCACTGACCACTTCAAACTCATCCAGATTAACACTTCCTATTATTCGGTAGAACTCTTCTTCAGGTAGGCTGAGGAGTTCATCATGATCAAAACCCCTTGCCTGTTCCAGACCCAGGATGTAGTACTTAAAGTCTGGACCCAGTTCATCCATGATCCGGTACCCTCTCCCAATATGGATCAAGTCCTTTTCATCAAATCCTGAGATTAAATTATTTATTTTCCCTTCAAGGCTTTCTGTTGGTTGTCTGTAAGTTCCCATCTCCAGTGCAGTTTCAATATCCATGGGTACTTCCAGTTCATGGGCAACTTCACTTTGAGTTTTTCCAGTGTGTTTTCTGAATCCTAAAACCAGATTTTTCAGATCTTCTTTCATAGTTGTATGCCTCCTACTTTTATGGATAATAATATGATCCCCCTATTATAAATAATTTTTTAAAATAAAGTATTACTATTAATCTGTCCAGGGTGATGCTCTGAAAATTATTTAAAAATCATCTCCTCCCAACCCGAAAACTTATTTATTTGAAAATCCTATCTATTCCAAAGTGCGAACTCTTTATAAATTGAAAATAAATTTAATCCAGATTTATATTTTACATTTTAAACTGAAATTAACAGATCATTATAGGTGTTAACTTGAAAAAAGGTTTTCTATTTGTTATCATAGCATTAATCCTGCTGGTGGCTTACATGCTGGTGGAGCCCTACTGGATTGAAACCAAACATATAACCATTGAATCAGACCAGATCCCGGCCCAGTTCGATGGGAAAACAATCGTTTTTCTGTCAGATATTCATGCTGGCCCATTTTTCAGTCAGGACCGAATTGATGGTGTAGTTAATCAGGTTAATGCCATGAACCCGGACCTTATCCTCCTGGGAGGGGACTACATTGATGAGGATTCTGCCTATATTAATTCAACATTTGAGTCTTTATCCAAATTAGAAGCACCACTGGGCGTTTATGCAGTTTTAGGAAATAAAGATCCCCAGTATAAAACCCTGGAAGCTATTCCAAAGTATGGGATTACCTACATTGGAAATAAAGGGACCTGGATTGAAGAGAACGGTTCCAGAATCCGTCTGGGTGGAGTGGGCGACTACAACAATGGTGTTCAGATTCAGAATGCCACCACTTCCGTGGTTACTCCCCAGGACTTCGTTATTTTGGTTACCCATAATCCGGATTACTTCCCCAAGGTAAATAAATCCAAGGTCGATCTGGTTTTCTCCGGTCACACCCATGGCGGACAGGTGACCTTCTTCGGCGTCTGGGCACCCAGTACTCATTCCGATTACGGGAATAAATACAGGACCGGAGTAATTGAAGAAAACAACAGTACTCTGATCGTGAGCAATGGCTTAGGAACAACCATACTCCCAGTACGGTTTTTTGCAAGGCCCCAGATCATTGTAGTGGAATTAAAAAAGACATAACAAAATAAAATTGTTAATAAATTTATGTAAAAAGGTTGTTGGATAAAATAAGATTGCTGGAAAGTTTTGTAATTAATGAATATTGGTGAATTAAAATTTACCCCCAATTCATAATTTATCCCCATTCACTCAAATTTTTAATTCACTCCAAACTCTTCAAACACATACCCCTGGTAAGGCCTGGTTTTTTCTCCAACAGGAGTTTAATTGCTTTTTCAAAGTGTTCCAGGGCTTTTTCAGTTCTTTTTAGTTGTTTGAGGGCCACTCCTTTATTGTACCATGCAGGGAAATAAATTGGATGCAATTCTATAATCTTATTAAAGCAGAGGATTGCTTCCTCATTTTTACCCATATCCATCAGTATAAGGCCTTTGTAGTTTAGGATGTCCCACTCTTTAGGCTCTATTTTTAAAGCAGATTCAATGTATTCCAGTGCATCTTCCAGTTTTCCCATTTCATAGAATGCCCGCCCAATATTGTAGAGGGCAATGAAGGAGGTGGGATCTGATTCTGCAGCCTTGTTGAAATAATCAATGGCCTCAGGGTAACTTTTTAGATCAAAAAGTATTTCTCCCTTGGCATTACACAAATCAGGATAGAGATCATCAGATTTTTCAATCAAACTCAGTGCATCATCAATTAATTTCTGAGCGTTTTTATTTTGTCCTAGGAAATGGTAGGCCAGACCATTGAAATAGAGTGCATCAACATCGTGTGGTTCTTCAGAGAGAAATTTTTCATAAGAATGTATAGCCTTGTTATATTCACCCAGATAGAACAATACTGTTCCTTTATCAAAAAATAATCCTATATTTTCAGGGTTATATTCTAGAGCTTTGTTATAATCCTTCAATGCCAGGTGCAGGTCTCCAACATCAACGTACACTGCTCCCCTCAAAAGATGGGCATCAGGGTTATGTGGTTCAAATTCCAATGCTCTGGAGAAAAGGTCAATAGCTTCAAAATAGTTTTTATGGTCTAACCATGTTTCTATACCCTTCTCAATGTAATAGTGAGCACCTTCAGTGTTCATTATAATTCCCCCTGTGTATTATAATTTCTTTATTATGAAATATAAAATTAGGGTTAAAAATGAAGTATTTATAAAAATCGTTTAAATTATTCAAAAAAAGTAAATAAAAAAATAAAGAAGTTTCCACTCCCATCCCAAGCAGGAATGAAAAGTGGAATATTTTAAGGCCTTAAGTGCCTGCACCTCCAGTTAAAGTGTCGGTGGACATGTCCATTAACAGAGGTTTGGGTAACTCAATATCAATGGTCTCTTTTATAACATCTTCCACGGTTTTAACCGGTACAAATTCCATTTCTTCCTTAACATCATCTGGAACATCGTCCAGGTCTTTAAGGTTTTCTTCAGGCAGGATGACTCGTTTTATTCCTGCACGGTGGGCGGCTAAGACCTTTTCTTTAATACCACCTACTGGTAGGACTGCTCCTCGGAGGGAGATTTCACCAGTCATGGCCAGTTTGGGGTCCACTTCATGGCCAGTTACCAAAGAGGCAATGGTAGTGAGTAAGGCTACTCCTGCTGATGGTCCGTCCTTGGGAATGGCCCCAGATGGTACGTGGATGTGCAGGTCCTGTTTTTCGAACTCTACCTTCTTCAGGTTGAAGGCCAGTCTGGAGCGGATGAGGCTCTGGGATATCTTGGCGGATTCTTTCATCACATCCCCTAACTGTCCAGTGAGGAGTAGTTTGCCGGTTCCAGGCATGAATGCTCCTTCAATGAACAGTATGTCTCCTCCTACTGGTGTCCAGGCCAGTCCAGTTACCACTCCTGGTGGGTTCTTTTTACCGGCCAGGGAAATCTGGATGAGTTCGTGTCCCAGGAGATCGTAGAGCATGGCCTCTTTAACCACATAAGGTAGGTCCACCTTGCCCAGTACGATTTTCTCTGAGGCCACCCGGGCCACAGTTGCCAGTTGACGTTTAAGTCCACGTACTCCTGCTTCCCTGGTGTACTTTTCAATGATGGTTTTTATGGCCTCATCTTCAAACTGGATCTGAGTTTCATCCAGTCCGTTATCTTCTAATACCTCATCAACCAGGTGGTTTCGGGCTATGTGGAATTTTTCATGGCTGGTGTAACTACCAATTTCAATGATTTCCATACGGTCCCGTAGTGGGCCTGGTATTCCCTTGAGGGAGTTGGCAGTGGCTATGAAGAACACCTCGGATAGATCGTAGGGTACTTCCAGGTAGTGGTCAGAGAAGGTGTTGTTCTGTTCTGGGTCCAGAACCTCTAAGAGTGCACTGGCTGGGTCTCCATTGTATGATGCCATTAGTTTATCTACTTCATCCATGATGAACACCGGGTTTCGGGTACCGGCTCGTTTCATTCCCTGGATTATTCGACCGGGGAATGCGCCTACGTAGGTTCTTCTGTGACCCCTGATTTCAGATTCATCCTTCACACCACCCAGACTGATACGGACGTATTCACGCTGGAGTGCTTCGGCGATACTTTTACCCAGGCTGGTTTTACCGGTTCCGGGTGGGCCTACCAGGAGGAGGATGGATCCCTGTTTGTTCTTTTTGAGTTTCATCACTGTCAGGTGCTGGATGATCCTGTCTTTGACTTTGTCCAAACCGTAGTGTTCCTGGTTTAAGATTTCCCGTGCTGATTCGATGTCAATATCTTTGGTCTGGCTTTCACCCCAGGGGAGGCTGGTTAAAAGGTCCAGGTAGTTTCGGATGACGTTTTCTTCAGTGCTGTTGGGTCCCTGGCGTTCCAGTTTGTGCACTTCTTCCAGTGCAACCTCTTTCACCTCTTCGGGCATGTTTGCTTCTTCGATTAACTCCCGATAATCCTTTTTATGGGTTCCTTCAGATTCTGAGAGTTCATCCTGTATCACCCGGAGCTGTTCTTTTAAGAGGTTTTCACGGTGTTTTTTGTTCATTTCCTCGTTGAGTTTGGCAGCCATTTCCATCTGGAACTTGATGGACTCTTTCTGCTCCAGGAGGATGTCCAGGAATTTTAAGCTTTTATCTTTTAGTGAGCGTGTCTCCAGGAAGGCCTGTTTTTCTTCCAGGGATAGTCTCATGTAGGGGAATATGCTGGCAATTACCTTACCCACATCATCAATTTTATTGATCTGCTCTGAGTAGGCCTTGGACTCTTTGAAGTTTTCACTGATCTCAGATACCAGGTAGCGTACGTGTTTCAAGATTTCTGCCTGGTTTTCAGGGTCCAGGTCTTCGATATCGGGTATTAAATGGTATTTAGCCCGGTGATTTAGACCATCCTTGATGAGTTCGTCAATTTCTGCCCTTTCTATGATCTCCACTTTTAAGTGGTAGAAGTCCCTCATTTCAGCAGCGTTTTCAATTTTTACTAATGTTCCTATTTTGTAAATGTCAGATTCTGAGTAGAACCGAGCAGGTAATCCTGTTCTGGATGCTACAGCTATACCGAAGTAATCATGGCCTTTAACCCGGTCGTGTATTTCCCTCCCCATTTTTCTACTTATTTTAAGGTTCATGTTAGTTTCATGTAATAAAACCATATCTGGTAAAACTAACACCGGTAATTCTTCATTCTGGTTTATTTCGGTCATATTATCACTCGCAGGGTTTGATGACATGTTTTTTTAACTTTTTTTAATTTTTATGATGCCTTTTTATAATGATTTGAATACTCTTAATTTTTGATTTGTAAATTCTTCATAATTTTGCATTAATGACTGGAAGAGGTTAAAAAATTCTGGCCTGAACTTAGGCCTTTATTCTTCTTTTTTTGGCGAGCACTGGCAACTGGATCTTTCCAGCTGACTGCATTTGGCAAATGCACATGTAAATAAAAAATCAATTTGCTTCTGGTGTTTTTCCATGGAGCGCCTATTGAATCGGTAGTAAATAAAGTTCCCCTCTTTGTGTGCTATGAGTATGTCGGCATTTTTCAGGACTTTCAGATGCTGCGATGCTGCAGGTTGCGTTATGCCCATGTTCTTTGATACCTGGGTTACACTGATTTTTTCCACTTCTCCAGAGGCCAGAGAGTAGATAAGTAGCAACCGATTGACATTGGCCAGGGCTTTAAGCACTTCCTCCAGTTCTTCGGTAGACTCCAATGTTGACTTGGAATTTATCCTAAGCATAACACATGTTATATAAGTATATGCTTATATACTTTTCTATCATACTGATTTTGGAATAAATAATATAAAGAATAGTTAGAAAGAAAAAATAACAAATTTACAGACTAATCTCCAGCCAAAAAAGTACACGCTCTGAAGGTACTTAAAGTTTAAAAAACACATAAAACAAGAGCTTCTGAGATGAAAAATGATTTAAAAGAATTAAAGGGTGATTCATAGGGTTATTTTTTCCAATAGACCCTAAAAATTATTTCAGATCTGGAGTGCTTCTGACTTTAATTTTTTGATTTTTCCATTTTGCGTGTATTGATAAAGATTTATATAAGTTAAATTTGAGTCTTCGCTTTTGGGGGGTATAATGACTACAAATGTCATAGTACATTTATTTTTATCTATCCATGTGCCAGAATTTACATAGACCTGTTTTTCTTGTTTTTCATTGAAAGACGTTATAACTCGTGCTTCATGAGAATGTCCAAATATAACAATTTTTTTATCTGAATCCGGATTGTTAAAAAATTGCACATGTGCTTGATCATCCAGATGACTTGCAAATGCTCCTTTCAGGACTGCTTCATTGGTAGGAATTTTAACAGGAACTAAATTTTTATTTTGCCTTTCATCCCAGGTTTCAACAATCCCATTATACAAATTAACATCAATGTAATCATCTTCTGAGTTTTGATAGGGCAGGACATCATTTATGGCATAAAACTCAGTAAATCCATCTATTTGGGTGTTTATGACCTTTTCATCCAGTCCTTCGTTTACAGGAAAATCGGTGATAAGGCCTTTCCAAACATTCCAGTAAAGGAAGTAAAGAAATTGAATCTCTCCCAGTTCATTTTTATTAACCGGAGGGAATGTAACATCTAATTTGGGGCGGCCCTGTATAACAGAACTGGTTGCCATTCTGGTAAAGAAATATCCGGGGGGTAGTATGGTATCGGTTTGGGTTAAAGACTGGTTGGAATAATCAGGGGCACAGTAAAAATTGTATCTATGTCCGTGTTCAATGATAACTTCCGGAAAATCAGATGGAATATATGCTCCCAAACCTCTCACATCACGAGCTTCAGATATTCCAGGCATGATACTTTGAATATCCTCGGAATTTATCAATAAATCATGATTTCCAGGCACATAAGTCACTTTTACTTTACCTTCTTTAATTATATCATTAAAAGCATCAATCACTGGTTTATTGTTAGATGCTACAGCTTTGGTGAAATCCAACTGTGTTTTCCCATTGAATGTGTCAAGATGCATGGGGATGAACCATTCGTCAACCAAGTCACCGGCTATAACCAGTTCTTTTACATTTGGGGAATTTTTTACATGTTCTAAGAAATTAACCAGCGCACCCCGGTTCTGGGTGAGTTCTGCGTAGCTGTCGTTTGCACCTAAGTGCAGGTCGCTTATGCATATTATCAAGGTTCTTTCATTGTTTAAATCTGAAATACCTTCCAATTCCAGATTAAATGAATAATCAACAGCGAAAAAACTCTTAAATTCTTCTTTTAAGGATGTTCCATTTAGGGATTTTACTTTGCTATTTACAGAAAGTTTATACTCTTCACCTTCAGAAATTACCCCTGATTTATCAATATAGAGACTAGATGGGGAGTTGTTATCAACATTTATTTTAACATCCACATCCTGTTCTTTTCCTTCAGGTTTAACTTTGTAAAGTTTTATTCCATCTGGAACCGTGCTCAAATCTAAATCTTCACTGAATAGTATATTTATACGGCCTGACGTGTCAATAACCGATGGATCTTCTATTTTATCAGAGAAATGAATGTCTGTTTTAACAATTAATGTTTTAACAATTTTTTCAGGGTTCAAAGGAGAAACCTCCATTTACAAATATATTTAATTTTAGTAGATTGGATTAGAGATTTTTTTTTATTAATATGATAACTGGATTATTTAACTTAATGGATATTTAGATTTGAGGATGCAAAGGCATTAAGTGCCCTAAAACTTTTTTAAAACAAAAAATTATCTTAAAATGAGTTTATATATTACTAACACAGAAACAATAACTCGTGAAGACAACCGCTCTGACATTCGAACACTTGGAAAGAAAAATAAGTAGAGCATGATTGGCATGCTTACAACCTACAAAGATTATTTACTCTTATCTTTGAATAAAAAATTTCAATATTTTATCTTATTACTATTTTATTTATTCGATTGTTGCATGTGCGAAGTATACAAGTTCACAAACATTCCTGTTTTCGTTTTTACCATGGAAATACAGTTTTTTATAATCAACACTAGTTACATTTTGTATATTTGAGAATCCAAAAGTACTTAGGAATTCTTCAAACTCACCATCTTTGATTCCGAATTGGAGTGGTTCTCCTTGTTGTATTGCAAAGTTTCTGATATCTTGTGCAATCTTCAGTTTATTGGTTCCATCAACTACCGATTCAGGGAAATAATCAAAAATCACTGCACTACCTTTGCCAGAATTCTCTGTGATAAAAGAAAGTGTTTCAGATACTGACTTAGGGGTAATATACATAATTAGTCCTTCCATAATGAAAAGAGTCTTCAATGATGGATTATATCCTTTAGAAAATAGTTTTTCACCGAATGTTTCCTTTTCAAAATCAACAGGCACAAATATAACATGCTCCGGGATAGAACCAAAGATTTCCTTGATTTTCTCCATTTTAAAACTCTGAGTACCTGGATGATCCACTTCAAATACTTTAACTTTTTCTTTCAGTTCTTCGATTCTATAAGCTCGAGTATCATATCCTGCCCCAAATATAACCAACTGTTCAAGCCCGTTTTCAATCATTTTTTTAACAAAATCATCAAAATACCTAACTCTGGCTACAATTGAACCAGAGTTATTTTCAACCGTTGTATTTGCCTCATCCCTATGTTTAGCAACGTATTCTAATATTTTAGGATTTATAAAATGGATAGCATATGGATCATAACAGATGCGTTCATCTTCAGGTTTAGATGATTCATAAGCCCTAAGCATTGCAATCCCTTCAGCCATTTTAGCTGGCCCTTTCCTATCTGCATAAATTTTGGTTTCATCTTGCTTATACTCACTTTCTACCATAATTTTCAACTCCCTTAATGACATCGTGTTATTAATGACACTATGTTATTAATGACATTGTGACATTGACTATTTAAAGTCTTTGGTTAAATAAAAAAATGTTTAAAATACTAAAAATAACATGAAACAAATTTAAAAAGAATTGAATCAGTTATTAAAATGTTTTAAATTATATAATGGCTTAAAAAAATAATTCATGTGTAATAAGCATTGATTATTTATCTGTTTGCTATTATTTTTGCTTATTGCCTATTATATTATCAATAAAGTCATTGACATCTGCTAAAAATTTATTGTGATGGATTCCTTGGATTATTAGTAAATCTTTAAGGTCATTGGGCATATTATCAATGTTAGTTGTGATCAATGTCAATAAAACAGTTACTTCAACAGAATTCACATCAGGTTTTATTGTGCCCTCTTTTTTCCCCTGTTCTATTGAGCTACAAAATATATACAGCATTTCATGGCGTAAAAGGGTAATTTCATTTAAATATTCACTGACTGTGAATTTTGGTGTCAGAATTCCGGGAGTAACATTACCATTACTATGCTCTAACTTTTTTATATACAATTCTTCAAATCTCTTTTTATACTCATCATAGAGCTTACTGTGGGCAAAGGCTTCTATTTTATATTCTGCAGGTTCAATATTAGCTAGATCAAACCTTCCTGACAGTAAATAATTGTAAGCTTGTAGATAATTAGAATATTCTTTTGCAAATTCATAACATACCTTTCTAAATGCTGCAAGTTTTTTAAAACCAGTTTTTACTTTTTTAACTTCTTCTTTGATCATTTTATTCCGGATTCGGATACCACGAAGGACAATAGCAAAAAATAATTCTTCCTTGTTTTCAAAATATAGATAAATTGTAGATCTACTAAACTTCACTTCTTTGGATATATCCTTCAAAGAAACATTCTCATAACCTTTAGAGAAGAATAACTTTTCAGCTGCATTTAATATATCTCTTCTTCGCTTTTCTTTTTCCAGTTCGCTTCTAGCTACGAGAGACATTATCTTTATCCACCTACACTCTACAATCTTTATAATTATGTAATTCCTTTTAGTAAATAACTTTTAGCAAATAATTTAATTCCACCAACACGTTAAAAACACTTTTCAATTAAATACTCAAAAATTAAATACTCAAAAAGAAAAAGAGCAAAATAGCCATAAAAAGACACACCAAGACGAAATGAGTACATAAAACAGCCGGATACTCAGCAATCGTACAGATCTTGAACCATACCTTAATTGGGAGGCGAATGAGAATGGTTTCAACCCACCAGCAATATAACGTAAATTCTCCACATCCCAGTTAATTAATGCAAAAAGCCTCATGAAAATCAGGGAGCATGTGATGGACATAAGCTTAAGGACAGGGTTTTGGATGCATACTTCTAGCTGACCTCAATGAGTTAAGAAAAAAGTTACATGAGTTGTATCGAGTACTTAAATGTGAAAAGGCTTCTGTAAAATATTCACTTGACGAGTTCCGGGAACTAGAAAAGTAGCATAAACGGTTATTTGATATTGTTTCAAAGATGAAAAAGGAGTTAAAAGAACTCAATGGTGAGTTCTAAGGGTATTTTTTTTGATCAATTTATAATCCAGTTTTAGCTATATTGGAATTTTAATTGATCATTTTACATTCTTTATTTATATCCGATAAAGAACAATCTTTTAAATGGAAAAAGTACATTTCCGTCCTTTTGAGCAGGGTATGCCTTTGTAATTTCTTTTAAAACATCTTTTTCAAACTCAATTTTTTCTTCTTGGGTATCCAGTGTATCCAGAAACTTTCTAATTCCTGTGCTTTTAAGCATTTCAACAATACTCTGGTGAGAATGCATTATATGAAAGTAGGATGTTTCCCACATGTTGATGGATTTTAAATTAGCTGACAGGATATCATAGTAGTAATCACTGGAATGAAATGTGAAAGCATCACTGGCTCCGTTAGTTTGTTCTTTCCATCTTTCATTTAATGAAACAGTTTTTATTGCACGACTTACTGGCATTTTATGGTACATTGGAACCTGCACTGCCAGAGCACCGTTACTTTCCAGCATTCCAACCAGGTCGAATATTAATTTTTCCTGGTCAAGAATCCACTGGATGGTGGCATTTGAGAATATAATATCATATTTTTCTTCAGTTTCCAGTTTAGTGGCATCTTCAATTCTCCATTTGATATCCGGATAATTTTTCCTTGCTGATTCTATCATGGACACTGAAATATCTATTCCAACTATTTCACTTTCCGGCCATCTGCTGGAAAGGACATTGGTACTGTTTCCAGGCCCACAACCTACATCCATTATTTTTTCAGGATTTTCCACATGCATACGTGCTGCGAGATCTTTTGCAGGTTGAGTTCGTTCCTCATTGAACTTTAAATAGAGTTCAGGGTTCCAATCTTTACTGGTTCTCATACAGATTCTCCTTAATATCCTATTAATTAGTTTTATCAAACTAACTATTATATAAAGATACTGATAATTAGTAAAATTATGTAGTAATCAGTAAAATCAAGAATGATGTATTAATTGGAAGTAGTTTTAATCAAAAGGATCTGGAATAAAAATAAATTGAATAAAAAAAAGGAGTTTAAGATTACTCAGACAGCTTCTCAATCTGTCTGTCAATCTCTTCCAGGGCAGCTTCAGCTGACTCATCAGCCAAGCTATCTTCTGCTTTGGATAGTTCATCCAGGAATAATTCTACCTCAACATCCACATCAAGTCCTTCTTCTTCATGGAATTCAACCCTTACTTCCATGTCAAGGACTTCTTTTTTGGATATTTTGGAAAAAATATAGTTTTCTGCAGCTACTGCTGCAGATTCGGAGATTGATTCCATCTCCGGGTCAGTCAATTTTCTCAAACTAGTAACCTCAGTTTATTCTAAGTTTAAACTTAGTTGCCGAGTCCTGGCTGCTGCTGCATCTGCATGGCGTTCTGCAGGGATTCCTGCATTTCCTGTAACCGTTTCATGACCCTTTCTTCCTGTCTTTTAACTGTTTTTTCCCTTAACTGGAGGGTTTCCAGTTTCTCGGTCAAGTCTTCAGTTAGTTCAGGCTTAGGCATTTTAATTAACAGGGTTCCAGCGGTTTTGTAAACTTCAGCATTATCATCCACTTTTTCCAGTTCTTCAAGGGCCTTTTCAGCTTCTTTTATCTGCATATCAACATTCTGTTTCTGCATGGTTATGGCCTGGGCCTGCTGTTGCATCTGCTGGAATTGTGCTAGTTGATGTTGGATATTTTGGGGCATTTCCATATTTTCACCTCTCCTATAATAATGATCCATTGATTTAATAAAAATTTTAATATTAAATTAATGAGATTTTAAATCTTTAATTTAATTAATTGAATTAAATGTTTAATCCTCTAATGGGGTTTAATCTAATGATCTAACTGTTTATCTAGATCTAACTTAATGGGATTTAATCCAATGTGAACTCTTTTAATTCTAAAATCTGCTTGGAAAGCATTACCCATCGCAGGTAAGAATTCAGGGATGCTCTAAGTGAAGTAGTATCCTTTGCAGTGATGGTGATTTTTAGAATGTTTCTCTGACATTCAATATCAGTACTGGTTCGCTCGGATGGTGATCCCCTTATTTCAGGTTCAATTGACCTTAGAACAATTTCTGCATCCTCACGAGAAGGAAACTCAAGTTCTATCTGGCTTTCAACCTGTTTAAGAGCTTTTATCCTCATCACCTACCATTTTCCATCCCTGAAGGTAAATGCGTGGTCCAGTGGCCAGGCCCTTTCCATCAAAAAATTCGATTAATGGTCTGGATTTACTGGTCCGGATGAGTATGAGATTTTCATCAGAATATTCCTGAGGTTCTTCAAGGGGAATTGCAAAGATTTCAGGGAATATATCTCTCAATTCATCCACTTCACACCTGATATGGAGGTTATCTTTCTTCATCCTTCCATTGGGAAGGGAAAAGTCAACAGTGATTACTAGACTGATGAAGAATTCACCATTATGATAAAAATCCATAAGGTTGGGGTTTCCATCTCTTTCAGATACCACAACAACCCTGTCCGCTTCCATTTCTTTTGCCTTTAAAAAGACATCCCGGAGGCTCATTTTCCCACGGTTTACACAACGAGCTTTTAATGCCCGTTCCAACCCGCGGCAGAACGTTCTGGTCCTTTGAGATGGTTTTCGGGAAGTGGTGATTAACATGAATTAACCAAAAATATGAGGATTGATTTTAGATGATGCTCTTCGAAGATGTATATCAAATGAACCCAGTATGAAAATGGATTTCAAACGATCTCTCTTAAAAAGAGGGATATCAAATGAAACCCAGTATGAAAATGGATTTCAAACAATGCCTCTTAAAAAGAGGGATTCCAAATGATGCTCCTTATAAAGAGGGATATCAAAAACCTTATGAAGAGAGGATATCAGATGATACTCTCAAAAAGGATTTTATTGGGCTTTCACATGTCTCCTGACTGGAGGGATCTCTTTAAAGAGAATCCTGTAACGGCAACTGGGACATTTAGATTCTGTGTAACCTTTGATATCTACCAGTGTACCACATTTATCACATTTATACAATTATAAACCTCCAACAATCCTCTTAATGTTCCTGGTTGCGGTTTTACCCATTGGGGTGTGGGGCATGAATGCTCCGCCAGTAAATACTGCACCACATTTACGGCACTTCCATATTCCTGCCGCAGTCCTTTTAACTCCTTCTCGATCACATTTAGGGCAGACGTGATTCTTTTTCATATTATCTTCGATGGCCTTCACGGTTCTTTTTGCTTTCCTACCATATCGGGCACCGAATCTGCCTGTTACACCTACTTTCTTAGTTCTTGCCATAATTATCACCTTATTAGTTGTTATTTTTTTAAATTGAAAGGAATTCGGATGGTTATTCATCCAAATTACCTAGTTACTGTAGTTTTAGTTACTTTGTAAGCCACTTATTATTTATAGTAACCTTTGTAAGCCACTGTAGTTTTAGTAAACTTTGTAAGTCACTGCACTACTTAAGAGTAACTTTGTATTTTTGATTTATTTCAGACTGAGTAGTTCAATCCATTTCAGACTGAAATAGTTCAATCCAGTTATGCCTTGGGAATGTTCTCACGAAGTTCTTTAGTCTTCTTTTGAGCCATTTCAACAGCTTTCAAGATTTCTTCACGTGTGAGGGGAACTGATCCTCCTTTTTGCATGGCACATATGCTTCCATCTACTCGCATACCAATGGATATTCTGGCGTCCAGCACATCATCTTCCTCCAGGGAAGGATCTGCCACCAGTTCTCCACCTATCTTGGCCATGGTGCACATGAGGGGTTGTTCCTTAATTGGGATGGGAACCATTGTTCCATAGTCAATTACAACCTCGTCACCTTCAATGGTGGTGCTTGGTATTTTGGTGTTCATGAGGGCGGCTAAACTGCCCAGAACAGCAGCATCCATGAGGTTACCATCGTAATCTACAATGTGTAAATCCAGGAATATCATCCATACCTTCTTTCCAGGTATGATGACCAGTTTTTCCAGGTCCACAGTTTTCCCTTCTCGTATACAACGGTCAGTTACACGGGAAAGTTCCACTGATGTTTCATTAGGTGGTCCTGCTTCGAAGTTAGGGGCTGCCATTGGCAGGAGTTCTGAGTTGGTAATTAGAACACCTACATTGGGTGTGTCAGGGAATGGTTCGCCGATCTGGGGTTTGGCACCCACTACTATCTGGGTTTTTCCTATTTTCACCCGGGCAGAACCTTCTGCTTTTTTAATTACGCCGGTTTCCAGACTTATTTCACGGTACTGGTCCAGGGCTCTTCCATCTGCTCTTTCCCCATTTTTGATGAGGTTGGCAACACTTTCCTTTATGATCTCTGGTACTATGCTCTGCACCATTTTAATCACCGTACCTGTTCTTTATGGCATTTTTCTGTTCTTCGCTGATGATTTTACATCCTTTTACAGCCAGATCCAGTGCTTTTTCAAATTCATCTGAGGTTAGGTGTCCGTCCATCTGCAGCAAAGTTATGTCCCCTGTGCGTGGCATCATGGCAATGGGTAAGTCAGCTTCTCCTTCCTTATCTTCCCCTTCTGATAAGTCCATGATAACCTGCCCATCAGCTTTACCAGCTGCACAGGCTGATACCATGTCCCTCATGGGTATGCCTGCATCGGCCAGGGCCACTGATGCTGCGGTTATACCAGCACATCGGGTTCCTCCTTCTGCCTGCAGGACTTCTATGAAAATATCAATGGTTGATCTGGGGAATTTTTCCAGGAAAACTGCAGGGTTTAGTGCTTCTGTGGTGATCTTGGATATTTCCACTGATCTGCGATCTGGTCCTGGTCTTTTACGGTCATCCACCGAGAATGGTGCCATGTTATATCTGCAGCGAAGGATTGCCATATTAGGTTTTAACAATCTGCGTACGTGCAATTCTCTTGGACCATAAACAGCTGCTAGAACCTTGTTATCACCGATTTCTACATAAGACGATCCATCAGCTCTTTCCAGGACTCCTGCCTCTATTTTCAAGGGCCTCAGTTCATCGAAAGCTCTTCCATCTGGTCTTTTTTTAGTGGCAGAAGTTATTAAACTTCCTTTACTACCTTCTCCAATTGATTTGCTGGTTAGAATAATAATCACCCCTTACTGAATCAATTTTTCTTCATATTCATCTTCTTCATCTTTCGTATCTGGTTTTTCGGTTTCTGGTTTTTCGGTTTTTTCACCAAGAAGTTCCAGTAACATGTCCCTTATTCTGTCGGTGAGGCCAGATGTGTGTGCTTCTTCTTCGATGGTTTTAACAACCTTTTGCACTATTCTTTCCATCTCTGGTTTTCCTTTTACCCAGACCACTCCGTTTTGACCTACCACTACTTCACAGCGGGTCTGGTCTTTGATCATGTTGATCATGGATCCTTTCTTACCTATGAGTCGGGGCACCTTGGTGGGGGTTATGTTTATGAGGATTCCTCCACGGAATTTACCAAGCCCTCTACCTTTTAGACCAAGTTTTACCTTTTTAACTTCGTCAACATCCACCACGCGTAGGAAAAGCACATCTCCCACATTGAAAGCCCGATTTAAGTCTCTTTTTTCCTTACCGAAAACTTCTGCTGCGGGTAATATCCCGGAGTAAGGTGAGTTTATGTCCAGGTTCCACATGGAGAAGCGGATGTCAGATACTTTACCAATAACTACATCTCCTCGTTTAGGGATGTATTTGCTCTGTAATGGTATGACACTAATTTTTTTATCCCTTACAGCAACCAGGCCGACCAGGGAAGAGCATACCTTGTCTTCTTCTGTGAAAGTTCCTCTTCCTGAGTGATAGTCCCCTTCTGCTAAGATCTCACCCGGAACTACTATCTGTTTATCTTCTACTAATAACACGTTTTGCCTCCTTTATAGGCTAAAAGAAGTTTTATTTATAAGAGTTTGGTTTCCACCTGTCCATGGGTAATCTCTGAGAGTTTCTGATAGAAACTTTCCTGCATACCACCCGGGATCTCCACTACAGCAACCCATGACCCATCCTTTTGCCATTCTTCTTTCATGGTTTTTCCATATGCGGGTATGACTCCGTAAACCTTTCCGGTGTCTTCTCCAGGTATGCGGATGGCCACCCTCACTTTTTCAATTCTTATGGGTATTAACTTACGGATGGCCTTTAGCGTGATGTTCACCTGTTCATCCACACTCTTAAAGGGATCCACCCTGACTTTAGCCTCTTCCATGGCTATTTCAATCCTTCTAGCAGGGTGGGGGAGCTTTGTCTGAGGATTTATGGCTTCGCGGGCAATTTTAGCCACGACCATTTTCCTTTTATCCTCCTGCATATCCCTCCGTTGTTGGGCAGTGAGTTGAACCTGTCCCTTACGTATAATAAGGGCAGCAGCTTCCAGGGGATCAGTGGTGTCAAAGGCTTTATTCATCGCCTCTTCTGATGCTTTATCCCCCTTTTTAGCATCCTTGAAAACCTCTTCAACAGCCAATATCTCTTCAATTTTGATATCTTCTCCCTTTTTAAAATCAGATGCTAGATCTGGATCCACCAGGATCTCGAATCTTTCCCCGTAGTATTCCAGGCGGGCTATAACTGCATCTTCCAGGGTGATCATAAATTATTCCTCTTCTTCCTCATCCTCCTTGGATTTACGGATGAGGAGTTCTTCTACATGTTCTTCTATTTCATCTTCTGAGAGTTTGCGATATCTATGATTGGCTTCTTCTATGATAGCAATTTCTACGCTTTCTTTGGTGGTTTTACCTTCAGTAGCCTCGTAGATTGCATCTAATGCCAGTTCCATGGCTTCATTGATTTTCAGATCTTCACTGTAGCCTTTTTCAAAGACTTCCATGGCCATAGCTCTTCCAGCTCCAATTGCAGTAGCCTTGTATTCAATTAAGGCACCACTGGGGTCGGTTTCGAACAATCGACAGCCGTTGTCATTGACTCCTCCAATGATCAGTGCTGAACCGAATGGTCTGACTCCACCGTGCTGGGTGTACATCTGTTTCAGGTCACAGATCTTCTTGGCCAGCATTTCTACTGGTATGGGTTCGTTGAAGGTGATCTTGTTGACTTGAGATTCCATTCTGGCCTGTTCAATGAGTTTACGGGCGTCAGCCACCAGACCAGAGGTGGCGGCTCCTATGTGTTCGTCAATCTGGAATATCTTTTCAATGGATGTGGGTTCCACCAGTTTGCTGCTGGGTCTTTTATCCACCACCAGCACAATCCCCTCTGCTGATTTCACTCCTAATGAAGTTGTACCTCTTTTTACAGCTTCTCTTGCGTATTCAACCTGAAATAGCCTTCCATCTGGGCTGAAAATAGATATACCTTTATCATATCCTGCTGCTGGGAACGGTTGCATATCTTATACCTCTTTTAAATTTTTTGATAAAACAATGAACTTTAATAGAATATTGGTTTAGAAGTTAATAAAACCATTTATACATTTTACTCATCTGCTGCCTTCAATTTAATAAAGTTTGTTGTTGCTGCTTTGATGGTTCCGGAAATTCCCAAAGTTTGGAAAACCACTTTTTTCCCGCGAAATTTAGTAATGGTAGGGATGACAGCACGGGCCCGGTCTACTTCATCCCGGTTACATCGGATGATTCCCTTCACCATGTTTTTTCCAGTTGCATAACTTTTTAAAGTAGCAGGATAATTCTTTTCATTAGGATAGTTCCACACTTTCACCACCCATAATCCCAGTTGGCTGGTTCCACATGCTCCGTAAAGGTTTCCAGATGACTCGGTAACCAGGGATATTACGTCATCCCGCTGGAGAGGGATTTCTGAAAAAGCCTCAAATGCCAGGTATCTTTTCTTATCACGAAGGTGAGTGGGTAGTATTTTAAGCTTCATAAACTCTTATATCTCCGTATATTTGAGTTTAATCTTGATAATTCATCAATTTATTTTAATTAATAAAATCCAGATACATTAGTTTTAACTATTTGATTAAACGTACCCCTGGAACAATGACCTCATCTCTCATTTTATTCCTTTGAATAATTTCCTGTGGAGTTTTTGACAATGCATCAAAAGCCTCATCTTCAGTCATTCCAAAACAGGCAGCCAGTGCTGTAACATCCAGGGGGTTCCGCAAACCATAAAATGATCTGGTATCACTGGTGATAATAACCGGGACCTGGTATTTACGATGCAACTTCATAATCTGACGAAACTGACTTAAAACACGGTATTGTTGATTAGGACGAGTTAAAAGGAAATATTTCAGGTTTATTTCTACAGCAACCCTGTTTTCAGCAGCTTTAACTGCTAAAACATGGTTAATACCACTATCAAAACGGTTGCGATAGGGATGGCATAAGATATCAACACGAGGATCTTCAGTGGCGGCTCTGTTTATCTTAAGATCACCACCATGGACCAGGATGATGTCTGCCTTTTTACGAAATTTTTGTACCTGTTTTTTAAGGTCTTCCTGATTTTTAGCCTCTATTTCCACACCTATCTGGATAGAAAGGTGTTTATCTCCATCTTCATTTAGGTTACTAATGCTTTTACGCAGGTTTTTAAGGGTTTCAGGCTGATTGATACAATCTCGAGAGTAGACAATCAAACCAACCCCATGGTAACCCACTTTTCCAGCATCTATGGCCAATTCAGGGCCGCCATGGATATGAAAATCAAAAAACATCCTTACACCTTATTCAAATATCTGCCGGGCCACTTTTAAAGCCTCTTCTTTTCGGGAAGGGTAGGCAGCTATTTTCAGTTTCAGGTGTATAGCATCTCCGTGCTCTACAACCTTCAGATCGCCCAGATAAGCACGTTGTTTATCAAATCTAAGAAAAAGGTTCCCTCTATCATCCATTTTATCTTCAAGTTCCCTTAGAATCCTTTTTTTGGCAGATGGTTTTAGGGAATGTAATTTTTCCAGGAAGTCTTTGATGTCTCTTTTTTTGGTGACTTTTCCCTGGAGAATGATAACCTGATTCTTATGGTAACCTTCGGTGATTTCCTTAAGAGGTTGGGCTGTGGGGAGGAGGGTAGATAAAGCCTCCCTCACCTTCTCTTCGTTTTCAGTTCCGTAAACAAAGGCCCGGTAGGAGAGGTTATGTATCATTACCTTAATTTCTCCGCTCCTTTACCTTTATTCCTGAGACCCCTGTTTTTCTTACCTTCACTGGTCAGACCACGGAATGCTCTTCCACGGTGATGTTTATCACAGATCCAGTTGATTTTAGGGTCGTTTTTGATTACAGGATGGTTAGGATCCACCAGGATCACTTCGAAAAACTTGAACTTCCCATCTTCCCAGAGCCAGTAAGAGTTTAGGACCTGTAGGTTGGGGTACCTGCGGGCTACCCTTTCTTCAGCCATACGCTGGATGGATTTTTTAGGGGTTATTTTTTTAACACCCTGCCTTTTGGGCTTTCTACCAGCGGTAAATCGGGTTTTTCGACGTCCACCACGACGTACACGGGTTCTGACAACTACGTATCCCTTTTTGGCTTTGTATCCAAGGGACCTTGCCCTGTCAAGTCTGGTAGGTCGCTCAACACGGGTAATTACACTTTCTTTTCTCCACTGGGGAGCTCTCTGTTGCATTAATTCTTTTACGTAAGACTCATCTGGATTTTTCCAGGCATCTCTTATATAACTGTACATTAAATACACCTCTTTTTGTTCAGCTTTCGCCACATCCATGGGATCATTAGGGGTCCCAAAAAAAGTAGGTCACTTACGCCATATTGGCGGTAACACAATGTTGATCACATGCCCTTAAAAAGGTTGTGTTCCCGGGTAAAAATCGAACACTAAGAATGATTAACTAAGAATGATTAAATTATGATCATTGTTATAATGATCATTGTCACTCCTACTAACTCGTAGCATATACTGTCCACATAATACTATATTCCCACAATAATAGTATTCCCGTAGAATACTGCATTCTATAGTATTAGATTGTATTTCTTATTTTATTATATGTCTGTCCTTTTAGTGTGGTTCTAATCAATTAGCTCACCACTATAATTAAACTTGCTTTTGAATCCGGCTTATGTACAATCGTGCCCATACATAGGCAACTATGCCCCCAGCAATGTCCCCTGCAACTATACCCCACCATACCCCTTGCTGACCTAATTTAAGGGCGATAGCCAGGATATAAGCAAATATGGCTATGAATAGTAGCTGTCTGAACACAGTCAAGATGAGGGAGGTTACTCCCTTGCCCACTCCCTGGAAAATGGAACTGGACATGATCCCTGGAGGTACAAAGAGGTAAAATAGACACATCACTTGAAGGAATGAGGATATAGTAGGTGCTAGATAGGCAGTTTCAGGAGAATAGGCAAATATTTTAGCAATGTATGGTGCAAATACAAATGTTATGACACTGGTAATAAGGGCTATTACTGTTCCTACCTTTATGGAGTAGTTGTGGGCTATGCGCAGATTTTTATATTTTCGTGACCCATAGGCCACCCCACTAACAGTGACCACAGCGGTTCCCACTGCTGCCATGGGTATTATGGCCATCATAACCACTCTCCATCCTGCAGAATACACTGCCACTGCATCGGTTCCAGCAACCATAACCAGAATTACATTTAAAATGGCAGTTACCCCCGACATCACCAGAAATTCTGCACTGGCAGGTAAACCCACTCCTAATATAGATTTGGAGACTTTAAGATCTGGTTTGAAGTATTTCCAGGATAAAGTGGCAAATGTGTCCTTCTTTTTAAGGAACCAGTATAATATAACCACTGAAACCAGTGCCTGGGAGATTACTGTGGCCCATGCTGCTCCGGCAATGCCCCATCCTGCCAGGTATATCAGTACCGGGTCCAGTACTATGTTTACCACTGAGGATATGATCATGGCATGCATGGTTCTTTTGGTATCTCCTTCTGAACGCAGAATTCCATAGGCAGCACCAGTAAATAGCATGAGTATGGTACCGGCAAAGGTAACCCTACCATAGGAAACTGCCAGGTCAATGGTGTTCCCTGCCCCTAGAATCATGAGGAGGGGTTCTAAGAATATTTCCAGTAGAATGGTGAGGATCACTGAAATAATGATGGTAATGACCAGGGTATGCATGGCAGTGTTATTCACACCTTCCTGATTTCGGGCACCTATGCATCGGGAGATGGCTGAGGTTGCTCCAGCTCCTATTCCATTGGAAAGTCCAACCAGTATCATAAAGAGTGGTGTTACAAATCCCACTGCTGCCAGGGCATTTCCACCCAGCCCGGATACCCAGATGGCATCCACCAGGTTGTAAGCTGACATCAGTATCATAGCCACAATGAGTGGGCCCGATAATTTTATTATTGCTTTTTTAGGGTCACCCGTTATCAAGGTGACACCTTCTGTTTTTTCTCCTAAATTACCACCAGAATCATCTAAGCGTGGCCCAGCGGGTGATGGTGATGAACTATTATTTTTCATTTTATCTTTCACTCTCTCCTAAAATTGAATTACTCCTTAAAAATGAATTATTACTAAGATTAACTCCCTGTTACTATCTGAAAAATATATTTTCTAAATAATATCTGTAATCCTGCTTTTTCACATTATTTATCCTTAGAACGTTTGCAATCACTTTCAAGACTATTTTCTGCCAGTTTTCTCATTCCTTCAATCATAAATGATCGTTCTTCATCGGAAAAACCTTTGAAGATAATATCTTCCCATCTTTTCTCTGCCTGAAGGATTACCGGGATCACCTTTTCCCCTTTCGCAGTAATTGAAAGCAAATATCTCCGACGGTTTACAGGGTCCTGAACCTTATTGATCATCCCCTTTTCCTCTAATTTTCTTATGGCTCGGGCAATGGTCCCTTTATCAATGTGGAACATTTTTGCCAGGTCATCCTGAGTAATTCCTGATTTCTTGGAAATGATTATAAGGCAGGGAACCTGTCCTTCAGTAAGTTCTAGATGTTTAAGCTCCCGATTCATAAATATGAAGTGGTTCCTTACTACTATAGATACAATTCCCCTAAATGGAATGTCTAAAGACATGATTTTCACTCCTAACAGATATTTTAATTTTTTTTAAGATAATATTTAATTATAACAAGTAGAATCTGAAATTGAAACTTGAATTAAAGTTTAAATCACACAAAGTTTGAATTCGACTCGGCAAAGAGTTTGAATTTGACTCTGGAAAATTAGGGCTCTTGTAATATAACATAGGGGTTTCTACTATATATAAGTTGTCAATGCAACAATTGTCAGAACAACCAAAATTCTGGAATTAGAAAAAAATCCATCCAGGCATAACTGCGAAAAAATAGGGCAAATAGCTAAAAATCATTGTTTGGAATAAAAATAATGGAAATGACCATAATTAGGAATGATCCAACTTTTCTTCAAATGTTATTTCAAACTTAGTGCCACCAGTGGAGTCTAATTCAAGTTCAGCACCGATCTGTTCAGATAAACTATAAATCAACATTATACCCAGTGAATCAGATTTTTTAGGGTCAAAATCAGTTGGAAGACCAACCCCGTTGTCACTGACTGTTAATCTGAATTTATGCACACCTTCATCAGTATAAGAATGGAAGTCAACCTTTATTTCACCACTTTCATCATCTGGAAATGCGTACTTTAAACAGTTGGATATCAGTTCTGTTAAAATGAGTCCCAGTGGAATGGCCGTATTTATATCCAGCATAACCTCATCAACATTGACACTCATTTTCACGCGGTTAGGATCGGCAGCATAACTGTAGAAGAGATTCTTAGCCAGATTGTTTATGTATTCACTGAATTCTATCCTTTTCAGGTCACTGGACTGGTAAAGGCTTTCATGGATCATGGCCATGGATTTAGCACGGTTTTGACTATCTTTAAAAATATCCCGGGCATCTGTATCCTTAATATACCGTGATTGGAGGTTAAGAAGGCTCTGAATAACCATCAGATTATTTTTAACACGGTGGTGGATTTCCTTCATCATCAGATCCTTTTCTTTCAGGGAATTTTTTAGTTCAGCTTCCAGTTTTTTCCGTTGGCTGATATCACGGGCCACTATCTGAACAGCCCGCTGACCATTAAAGATTATAGGAGCATCCCCTACTTCTATATCCTTAAGTTGACCATCAAGGGATATTATTTTCTCTTCAACAAAATCTAAAGTTTTATCTTCAACAAAAACTTCATGTATACGTTTTTTAGCAGTTTCCACGTAATCAGGATGGTAAAAACTGAAAATATTTTTATCTAAAAGATCTTGAGGGTCATCCAGGCCAAATATAGTGGCGGAAGCCTTGTTGGCAAAAACGATTTTCTCATCAATAACCACCAGAATTGCATCGGGAGAAAGTTCAGATAAGTTTCTATAACGTTCTTCACTGTCACTGTAGTCTTTTTCTATTCTTTTAAGCTTACTTATATCCTGAATTGTCAACAAACGTCCTTTAAATTCATTTTGATCGTAAAGGAAAGTGATTTGCATTCGAATCCATAGGTTGAATGGATCACCTATATACACTGTTGTTTCTTCACTAGCTTTCTGATAGAACTCTTTTAATTCAGGAAATTTACCAAATACTTCCGTTACCTGTTTACCCACATCATCCGCAGTTATCCCAATCATTTCTGCTGCAGAGTTAACATCAATTAACGTATTATTGGTATCAAAAACCATGAATCCATTGTTTATGGTTTCAAAGAGTTTTTCATAAGCAATTGGCCTTATACCCAAGAGAGATAGTTTAAAAATGGATATGGCCAGGAGTAATCCAGAAATAGTTAACCCAAATGGGGTTATATCCAGTCCAGGGATTCCCAGTACATCAGTGTTATACAGGACACTGAAAAATAAGGGTATCACCCCACTCAAGATTAGGATCAATATTTGAGTATGGTATATTCTGGGAGATTTCATTAAGAGTCTTAACAGGACTACCAGTCCCAGGATTATGAGTATGAAACTGTAGGCAATGTTCACCCAGAATGCCACTCCATGGGAGTATATTAAAAGTGAACCAGTCATGCTGGAAACAGGGGTGATGCTGGGCCAGATGAGTCCATGCAAATCATTGGTAAATGCCAGAAGGATTATAACCAGTGGTAAAACCATTAACATCCCAATATAAGTGGGTTTAAGGTATTTTTCGTGCTGAGCGTATTCTAGGATTACAATAAACCATAAGGGTGCTGCAGTAGCCACTCCAATGTAACTGATTTTTATCCAGAATATTTTGGCCCACATCTGGACACTGAAAAACTCCATGGCCGAACCCAAACACCAGAAAAATACAGATAGGGTTAGTAATGTGAAATAAAAATATAAACTGGATGAACGCTTCTTGAGACTATAAAATGATAAATAAAGGAGAATTATGGCACTAATAAGTAATATAATACCTAAAATAGAATGTTGAGCACTCATATATACTCCTCGGGAACAATTATTTCGTCAAAACATTATCAAATGTTTCATAACCCAATCATCAAACCATTAAAGATCGTGAACTAGAATCATTTCAATAGATTATTCTTTTAAGCTAATTATTCATAAGAATACTATTTTGTTGGAAGTATTTAGATGTTATCTAATATGTTTTGATTTTTGAAATTTTAATAAAATGAATTAAAAAAGAGAATCAAAATTAGACTAAAAAAAATTAGACTAAGTAAAAAGAAAAAAAATAAAAATTACTCTGTAATGTCATATAGTATTTTCATGGCCTTGGTGAATGGAGGGTTGCCTGAAGTTAAAAGAACCACCCTCAGTACATCAACAATTTCATCCCGGGTAATATCAAATTCTTTCATGGCACTCATCATCTGCTTCTTCATTGCCCTGTCATCAGAGGCTGCAGCAGTTATTCCCAGAGCAATCAGCTTCTGTGTACGGTAATCTAAGACTTTTCCAGAATAAGCTGCTTCGTTCAACCCAACCACTGCTTTATAGATATCAGGATAGTCTTTTTTAACATGAACCATTCCTTTACCATAAAAAACATCTTCTTTCATCTTTTTCCCTCCGAATATACTCTTTATTATCTTTAAAATATGTTATTTTTTTCATATATAAGTTCCGAATTTTCTTAAAATTGATTCTCAAGAGCTCTTGAATTGATTTTATCCCTTTTTTAAAATACTCTCACCAGTCAGTTTCGCCACCTATAAACTCCATGAAAAACAAAAATTATAATGTCATTTCTAACATTCATCCTCAAAAACCCCTTGTCATCACCCCTGGCACCAACTGAAGCCCTGCATTATGAAGGAGATAAAATAAAAAAAATGTTAGAAACCCCTAAAAATATTAGAAGGCCCTAAAATTGTTAGAAGCCCCTAAGGAAAATTTTATAACGTTTAAACCCAAATTTACCATTTACGGCATTATAGAGGGACAAAATAAGATAAATGAACAACTTTGGAAACACTAGAATAAAGCAAAAAAAAATAGGTAGATGAAAAATAATTAGATGAAAATGAGATAAAAAAATTAAAGAAAAAATTGGAACCCTCCAATTATCTAAAAAAACAAATATGAAACTGGGAAAATTCAAATAAAAACATGTTGTCAGAAGGGGGAGAGCATAAATGTCATTTTTAGGTTTGATTGTTAAAAATCCTTTTCGTAACAAAACCAGAACTGCACTGGCTGTGGTGGGGATTGCCATTGGCATTGCCACCATTGTGGCTCTGGGGATCATCACCGACGGATTGAAGTCTTCTACAGAGGAAACTTTAAAGGCAGGAGGAGCAGATTTCACGGTTGTAGAGACCAATGTATCGGACATGTTCCTCAGTGAAATAGATGAATCTTATGTTAATAAAATAAAAGAGGTTAATGGTGTGGATGATGCTGTGGGGATCCTGACTGCCATACAACCAGTGGGAGATAATCCTTATTTTGTTATTATAGGTATTGACCCTAGCAAATTAGCTATGAGTGGAATGAAAATCACCAATGGGACTGAATTTTCTTCTTTTGATGCTAAAGAAGTGATAATTGGTAAAGTTGGCGCCCAAAAGTTAAACAAAACTGTAGGAGACACTATAACCCTGGGTAAAGAGGATTACAAAGTTGTGGGAGTGTTTGAAACCGGTGACCTGCAGCAAGATGGAGGTACCTACATGTCCCTCAAGAATGTCCAGGCAATTGAGGAAAAAGAGGGGAAAGTCACCATGATCTACGTTAAGATCAAAAATGACGCCAATGTGGATGAAATAACCAGATCCATTGAGGATAAGTATGGAAAGGACATCACCACCATTGCATCACTGGAGGACCTGCAAAGTGTTGATCAGGGTTTAAACACCATAGACACAGCTTCGTGGGCGATTTCACTCCTGGCCATTGTCATAGGCGGAATTGGTGTGATTAACACCATGATCATGTCTGTATACGAACGTACCCGAGAAATAGGTGTCTTGAAAGCAGTGGGGTGGAAGGATAGGAGAATCTTATCCATGATACTGGGAGAATCCATAGTACTGACCCTTGCCGCAGGCGTAGTGGGAATAGTCATGGGACTAGTGGCCATCCAAGTGCTCATGGCACTGGGAATGAGTGGATTCATACAACCAGTGTACTCCCCTGACGTGTTCCTACGGGGCCTTTTAGTAGCTCTTATAGTCGGCCTTATTGGAGGATTTTATCCTGCCTACCGGGCCAGTCGCTTACCACCAACCGAGGCGTTGCGCTATGAATGATGAGAACATTGTGGAGATTAAAAATCTAAAAAAAGGATTTGATAAAGGCAAGATAACCGCCCTGAACGGTATTGATCTTACTATCAAAAAAGGTGAATTCGTTTCCATTATCGGGCCGTCTGGTTCCGGGAAATCCACCCTGCTTAACATGATCGGAGCCCTGGACCGGCCAGATGAAGGTACCATTAAGGTGTCGGGCTACGATCTCAAGGGTAAGAAGGATCTCAGTGAATTTCGTTCCAAAGAAATTGGATTCATTTTCCAGCTCCACAACCTCATTCCCAACCTCACTGTGGTGGAAAATGTGGAAATACCCATGTTTGAAAGTGGTTTATCCGGTAAGAAAATGAGAGAAAAAGCTTTGATACTGCTGGATTATATGAATCTCTCGGATAAGGTTAGTAGAAAGCCCACTGAGCTTTCTGGTGGTGAAAGACAACGGGTGGCCATTGCCAGATCCCTTGCCAATGACCCCTCCATAATCCTGGCAGATGAACCCACCGGGTCCCTGGACTCTAAAAATGGGGAGATGATCCTGAAACGCCTCAAGGATCTCCATGATAAAGAGGATGTCACCTTGATCATGGTCACCCACGACCTGAACGTGGCTGCCCTGGCAGAACGGACCATTGAAGTGTTAGATGGGAAAATAAAGGTTTAATAAAAAGAAAGACCTAAAATTTTAAATAAATTTCTTTATTTTCCCTTATTTTTTTCTAAATTCTTTTTATTCTCATAAAAAATATTAATTTAAGTTAATGGGATGTTATAATGGTCCTTTATCAGGATGTCCTTCCCTCATTCCCATTCCTGCTTCTTTTTCCAGTGCTCCCTTCTTGAAGAACATTTTAACCAGGTTTTGGGCGTGTTCACGGGCACGGTTATCTGCCAGGAATTTGAGGTCTTTCTCATCAACCCCTTCATCCTCATGGACAAATACCTCCAGGATATGGGTGTTGGTCATGAGCTGGGCCTGTATGAGTCCAGTGGATGCTTCATGGGCACAGGTTTTATCCATTACCTCCGGTCCAGGCATTCCCAATGCCATGACTACTTCACAACCCTCTTCTTCAATGAGTTTTTTACAGGCCACTGGAAGGTCCTTGACACCAGGGACTGTTCTTCGGATTATATTATTGTTAGCCACGTGTTGTTTTATCTCATTTATGGCTGCAGAGGCCATATCGTAACGGGCAAAAGTAGTATCGCAGATTCCAATTTTCATTTTATCACACTGATGGTTAAAGCAAAGGTTTTGAATTAAATGATATTATTTGTCTTTGCATATTGTCTTGGTACTGGTTTTATATGAATATTTTGTAAAATAAATAAAAAATATTAAACAACTATTTCATTGAATAAAAAAATATTTTCCAGATTTTTTGATTAATCAGGGAATATTGAATTTTAATTAATCAATGTAAATTGAAAAAGGTTCTAAAAAGGTAAAAAAGTATGGTAAAAAAGTATGGTAAAAAAGTATGGTAAAAAAATGTAAGTTAGGGGACCTAACCTACAATCCAAAGGATTTCTTTAATAGTTCCACATTGACGTATCCTGCACGGAATAATTCTCCAGTGGTAAGATCGTTAATTACCACTTCTGCTGGTGCAAACATTCCCTTATCAATCTGGAAGAAGTCGAAATTGGCTTCTTTAAAGACATCATAGAATGGTTTTCCATACCCATCTGCAGCAGAGGATGGTAAATTCTCGGCCAGTGCTTTCAGGTCGTCCTTGGTTTCTGATTCAATGAAGTAGTAGGTTCGGCCACCAAACAGGACTGCGTCGTTGGTTTTTCCCATAGCTTTTAAGCCGTCAGGATCCACCGGAGCTATGGGTGCTATTCCTGCTGCGTGTTTGACCTTGTTAACATCGAAGTGCAGGGCCTCCAGCATCTTGTAGGTTCCGTTTTCTACTACCCTTCCTGCTATCTGAATAGAACCAACCAGAGAGGATGTTGGGGCTACCAGAGCGTAAACATTCTCAGGGGCAACTTTACATTCTTTAGCTACGTAATCCAGGACATCAGCTCCAGGGAGCTTGTCTGATTCCAGGGTGATGATGGCCAGATCTGCATCATCCATGTAACCGATTTCTTCATAGGTTTCCTCAGGTTTTAAGGCCAGTGCTCTTGCAGGTCCAGATCCCAGGGCAAAGAAGTCACCCACACTAACAGACCATCCAGCTTTCTGTGACCCCAGGGTTGATATAGCGGGCTGGTGTGTTTTTATCTTTACAGAAGGTAATGCAAAGCCTTCAGAGAGGTCTCCAGGGATTGATATTCCCACTTCAGCCAGTCCACCCAGACAAACTTTAGTATAAAGTTCTCCTGCTTTAAAACTTCCAGTTACATCCACTCCGGCATCTATAACTGTTGAACCGTTTTCCAATTTGTGAACTGCTATATTAAGGTCGTCCGCATTCGCAATCATTAAATCTACTGTTTTTTTAGCTTCTAAATTGACACTTACCATCTGATCATCTCCAATGAAAGTGAGAGATAATGGATATCATAAAAATTATCCATTAAACTCCTTTACTCTACAGGGATTTTTAAGTTTTTTTATTTTGATTTTCATTTATCTTAAAAAAATTTATAAACTGAATTGTTAATCCATTAAAATTTGCCAATTACACTAATCATATTTATTCAATCGTTTAAACTATTTAATCGCCAGTTACACTCTTAAAGCTTCTTCAAAGTTCACCTGATATATGTGGGCACTGATTGAGTGTATGGTTAGGCTTCCCACTTCCACTCCCACTTCCCCGGCAACGTACTTGGAAAGGTGAGTTAATCCCACTGCGTTGGGGAACCAAGCCCCGTAGATATCATGGGAACGCCAGAGTCCGGTGGTGTGAAGTTTCCCTTCCCTGATTTTGAAGTCCACCAGTATCATACAGGGCACTTCTTCCTGTTTGGTGTCAGTAGGAGGGTCCCAGGTAACAGATATGGCCCTTCTAGATTCTTTACAGTTTTTAAGACGCCTGATTGCTTCGCCTATCTGGTCGATTCCCTCGAAATGCTTCCGCAGGCGGTTACCATAGGTGTAAACAAATCCCTGTTTATCCTCACTCAGGAATTGTTCAGAGTATATCTCCAGTTTCTCCCCACTCCAAAAGTAACCCTTGGGAATTTCCAATTCCAGTGGTCGATTCATGGTAACCACGGTGTTGCGAAGTTCAAGTGTTAGGGAGCCTCTTTCATCCTTTATTTCAGAACCTTTCTGCATTACCCTCTTAACCAGTGTTTCCCATCCATTTTTTATGGTGGATGTTTTAATCAGGATAGCCATCCAGCTGCCTCCGTCATGTTTTTAAGTTTCTGATAAGCCGCCTCTTCTGGCAGCATACGCATTCCACAATCCGGGTCAACAATCATGTTTTCTTCTCCAATTATTTCTGCTCCCTTTTTAATTAAGGTGGAAATTTCCTCTGGACTTTCCACCCTCTCAGTTTTGGTGTCCACACATCCAAAACCAATCTTCTTACCACCCAGATCCGTGTTTTGTAGAATATCAATATTTTTCTCAATTCCTGCAAATTCACAATCAATTATGTCCACCGGGAATTTCAGAAGTTCGACAAGGACCTGACTTACATCTCCACATACATGCATTGCCAGAGGGACTTTTAAACCATTCTGGGCGATTTTTATGGCCTGGTAGGCGGTTTTAATATTTGCCATTCCAGTGGAGAGGAATGGCTCGTCAAATTGTATCATGGCTGCACCAGCCTTTTCCAAGTATTTAGCCTCACGGTTGAGGGCATATGCCAGGTCGATGATTGCTTTATCCCTGTTTTCCAGGGTGTAGAATCCTTCCATTCGTGATGAGAGAACCAGTGTGGTGGGGCCGGTGATGATCCCTTTAACACCTCGGGCATCTTCATTGAACCCACCAGCAGATAACAGATTTTTGCCTGAGTTGAACTCTCCAGATATGCCGCCCGCAGATTTTAAAGCAATTTTTATGTCTTTTGCCCCTATTGAATAGTTGATTGGGAGTATTTTACCTTTGATCTTTGATGTTCCATCCTCCCAGACCATTCCAGTGATATCCCTGGAGAATATGTCCACCATGTCTCCCCGTACCTGTCCAGTGGATATGATGTTCACACCGGCATTTACCTGTTGGGTAACAGCGAACTCTACAGCGGCCTGGTAAGGGTCGTAACTCCCCATAAAAGAAGATATCCTGGAAGAAAATGATGATGGTTCCTGTGGTGGTGAAGGGTAACTTCCAACTACAGTGGTTAGCATTGAAAACCTCATTATATGTTGTTTTGATTATAATAGTATTTTTTGATGGTTTTTTATTTTCTTGTTCCTTAATGTATTTTTTATCCCTAAATAATATATTCAATCACTGAATATGGCTCTCTCGATATATAAAATCAATTATTATCCTGCCCTGAGATTACTCCACTAACATTATTAATTTTAAATTAATGACATATTATAACTGTGAAAACATAAATAAAACATACTAAAAAATTGACATGAGTTAATAAATAAAAAAGGAGGATTTTTTGTATGGAATTTGCAGATTGTGTAAAATTCGCCAATGAAAACCCGGTTGCCTGGCTGGCAACTGCTGATGGTGACCAACCCCGTGTGAGGGGTATGGGAATGTGGTACGCGGACGAAACTGGTTTTTATTTCCAGACAGCCACCATGAAAGAAATGGTGGGACAGCTTGAAAAAAATGGTAAAGTAGAATTCGCATTTTACCATCCGGATGAAGCAGTTGGAACCATGTTAAGGGTAGCTGGTGAAATTGAATTCCTGGATGATGTGGAAGTTAAAAAGAAGGTTTTAGCTGACCGGCCGTTTTTAGCAGAGTTTGGTCTCACTGCTGAAGGTCCGGAACTAGTGATTTTCCGGATTTCCAAAGGCGAAGCCCATTTTTGGGATTGGGAAAGTAACGTTAAACCAAAAGAGATTATTAAATTTGGGGATTAAGGGATTATAAACTTTTTTAATTTTTTTATTATGAAATGGATGAATATGGCTTTTTGAAATTATAAAAAAAGAATTCAAGAATAGTATTTAATCAATCCCCACGGCCCTTATCTTCTCCCGTTCTTCAGGAGGAACAGGTATTTCAACTGTTGCTGTTCCGTAGCAGGGTTTGGTGTAAGGGAGCATTATAGTTCCTTTTTCCTCATTTATACCAATGGGTACGGGTGGTATTCCAATTATGCGAGCTCCCACTATTTTTTCCCCAGGGTTAACATGAACTACTTCTGGAGCGTTCTTTTCTATGAAACGAGCACAGTCTTTGAACCCTGATCGTGTCATGTGTATCTCGTAGTCTTCTGATTCACGAAGGTAAGTATCAAGACAAAACATTTCATGAATCCTCCGTTTTATCAAGTTTATTCATTTTATCAGATGCGTCCTCTTTATGAGTTTCAATCTTCGCCTCAGCCAGTTTAACCTTGCCAGATGGTTCATCTGAGTTTTCCAGTTTTGCCAGTGCGCGGTCCAAACGTACTCTGAGGGGTGTGGGGTTGTGGTATGCTCTTGCAGACGTAATATCTGCATGCGTACTCTCCCGGACTGTGTTTTCAAAGTAATCCAGTTTTTCCTGATCACGGTGGAACACCAGTGCCAGGCTCTTGGTATTGAGGATGTGGTAAAAGGTTACAAAGTAGCTTGCTGCTGCATCTTTAGCCACGAATCCTAAAAGAAAATCATAATCCCCCTCATTTAATCCATCCAGGCATGATTCTATGTCTATTTTGTTCTGTATGTAATATTCCTCAGGGTCAGATACTTCCACCAGTTTCTTAGCTGATGGTGTGCTGACCACTGTGACCTGGTATCCCATCCCAGTTAATTTATGAGATGCATAAATTGTTAGGGGGGTTTGTGAAGGGGATTCAGGACATCCCAATAATATCATGGCTTTTTTCATAGTGTATTCCTCAATTTTATTGTTAAATATCCTATTTTTTCTTAACCAGTACCACGTGACCCACCACCATAGCACTCAAAAACAGGAACGTTAAAAGAGCAGTTCCATTAATGGAACGGTTCATTAAAAACAATCCAAGGGTTCCCTGAGCAATGAAAGCTGTTAATGACCCTATTAGCAGGGCTTCTCTCCCCAGGCAACTTTTGTCCCCATTTTCTCGACGTCTGCGGTAGGTGCAGAGTATTTTAAAGCCCAGGTACATCACCAGGATGCACCATCCCAGTAAAAATACAAGGAACAGATAACCAAAGTCGAAAGCCACACCGAATATGCCAGGGAGCATGTAATCAATAACGTCTTTCTTAGTTACCAGTATTCCATAAAATACAGGGAAAGGTAAGCCAAATAATGTGATTAATGTCACTGGAAGTGATATGTATCCATCTGAACCACCTAAACAGGCATCTCCCCAATAACAGGACCCCATCTGATGTCCTAAGAGGGTGGTGTTTTTAATCACCATTTCAACACTGGCTGTGGCATAGTTTTCTATCCTGGAAAGTCGCAGAAGTGGGCTGAGTACGCTCATGTCCAGCACCCGTGAGAGTATTTCCAGGGACCCGAAACCAACCAGGGCAGCCACTACAACCAGGGCTATTCTACGAACTGTGAACACTGATTTCTGGCGAAAAGATTTGGAAATTATGAAGAATCCTATGAAAAGTCCGAATAACCATAGTAAAAGGAAAGACCTGTGCATTAATCCTCCGGCTATGGTTATGAAGAGTATAATGCCACCCATGTATATTTGAAGACTTCTGGTGTTTATACCTGACTTTTTCATAATGGGAATGGCTGCCATTATGGTTACCACTGCCAGTAAAGCCAGTGGCCCATAGGGATGGGTGAATTCTGAGTGAGTGAATCCGGGTACAAAAAGGAAAAGAGCATCAACTCCGAACATTAAGGCAAATCCTGCCGCTACGATCATAGCCACCAGGAGAACCAGGTTCAACCCCATGGGTGCCAGGTTCAATATGAAGAAAACCGCCAGCTGAATTATAATCGCGATTTCAATGATGTACTGTAGGTGATTCTGAGCAATTAAAGCCATATTATATAATTCCTCCAATTTAGGACTTTATTTACTAAAATGATAGTATTTATTGGATAATATTTATTTATCAAATAGTTTTCATATTTCTGGAAAATTCACAAAAAATCATTTCATGAGTATAAATGGTTTAGTTATACCTCATTGAGGTTATGAATTAATTTTAATATGTAAAATCTGAATATATTTCCATACAATTTAATATTCAACAGGATTAAGTTAAGTTTTATAAATTCTCCTTTATTCTTCTATATTATATTAATTTTTATAATCCATATTTTTATATACTTTATAAGGCATGTATTTAAAAGCTTTTGTGAAGGATCAGATGTGAGTGGAAAACAGCATTCGAAGTTCCATCTAGGTTATTATAATCTTTAAAGCAAAAATATCTTTAATTACAATGTTTAAATTTTTTTTTTAATGTACCAAATCCCTGTTTTTGGTGAAAATTTTCACAATTGATTGTAAAGAGGTCGTTTTAATATAATCTTCTTTCATTTACCTAGTTTTATCTTTTACATGGTTATAAATACAAAATCCATAGTAATACTTTTCCCGGCAAAAAACAGCATTAAGTTTAAATACCGTAAAAGATAACTGTATTAGAGGGCTGGTAGCTCAGGTTGGTAGAGCGTCGCCTTGGCATGGCGGAGGCCCCGGGTTCAAATCCCGGCCAGTCCACTAATTAAACACTGCTTTTTATTTTAAAATAATTTAATCCGATTTAGTTTCTAAAAAAAGATTTAGTTTCTAAAAAAAAATATATAAAAGTAAATAGTGATACTATTCAAAAATAATTAAGATTTTTATAAATGAGTATTTGTTTTAACCATTTGCAGCCTGGTAAATACTGTCAATGATGATCTTAAACAGGTCATCAGTTGAAAGTTCCAAACGTTGATGGTCATCTTTAAGAAGTTCCTTTGCTATTCCCACTATTTCTTCAGGCCGTGTGGATCGTTTCATAAGCCCCTTTTTGATGTAGTAGGAATCCACGGAAAGTAGTTTCCCAGGATAACAGGATATCACCGGAGTTCCAAGAAGAGCCGCTTCCCTATTCATGGTTCCACCTGCCCCTATCACCAGGTCACAGGCCTTCATAAGACTGAATGTATCAACAGGAGGCTTTATCAGCGTGATCTTGTCATCATTTTCAAAGATCTGTTGCTGTTCCCGGAAGCGAGGTATGACCAGAATGTTGGCCTGATCCTCCAATGCCTCAACAATGGGAGACAGGACAGTTTTCCTACAATCAGCTTCCAAATAAGAAGCTAATGCAGGTTCTGGCCTCATAAGTATAGTTTTTTCCTTATCAAGGTCTAATTTAAGGTCCTGGAATATGTGAGGATTGTACTGAAAGTCCACCAGATGAGTGATCTCAGATGTGCCATTATAGGGGAGCAGGTGGTCGGGATCTGCACCACAACGAACCACTGCCTCTTTTTCAATCACTTCGGGGAGTACAATCTTATCACAAAGAGATAATGTGAGTTTGTTGGCAGCTATGGCGTGTTCATTGTCCAGAACATAGACACTGGGGATCTTAAGACCATATGAAACGCGGGGGAGCTCAATAGAGTGTTTGGAAACAGCAACATCTGGTTTTTCCCTGCTTATAATCTGGGAAAGTTCATAAGCCCTTTGTGTGCTGCGGATGAGTTTTTCTTCCAGGCTCACTCCATGCCATCCCACCAGGTGGTAATCGATCCCGAATAGATCCAGGAGTCGGTGCACATCACCAAAACGGCGGGCAGTTATAAAAACTTCTTCACCCTGATCCTCCAGGTAGCGGATTATACTGTGAAAAAACCGCACATGGGGGGAGTTAACTATGTCGATCCATACCTTCAACCCATCACCAGTCCTATTTGTAATTCAGATGCTCATATTTCAATCAATTATCGTTAATGAAACCATTAATCGCTTCAATAACATCATCAAACCCAGTTCCAGTTTTAAGACTGGTTTTGATAACCTGTACTTCGGGGTTTATCTCCTTCACATCACTGACCATTTTATCAGAATCAGCACCCACTGCCTCAGCCAGGTCAACCTTGTTGATTACCACCAGATCTGCATCCTGGAAGATCAGGGGGTGTTTTTCCACGGTGTCGTCTCCTTCAGTGACACTGATTACCACCATTCGCATGTGACTGCCCAAGTCAAAGTCCACTGGACAGATTAAGTTACCCACATTTTCAATGAACAGTACATCAATGTCATGGAGGGGCAGGTCATGGAGGGCGTGTTCCACCAGGTGGGCATCCAAATGGCACTCTTTACCTGTGTTTAATCCTACCACCGGTACGTTATGTTTTTCAAACCTACCCGCATCGTATTTGCTGATAACGTCCCCGGCAATAACGCCAATCTTATAATCAACTGCATCAATTATGGCTTCAATAAGGGATGTTTTCCCGGATCCTATGGCTCCCACCACATCCACTGAAAAAACTCGGTCTTTATCCAGTATTCTCTGATTTTTTCGGGCCAGTTTACGATTGGCCACCATTATATCGTGTTGAACTTCCACTTCTGCAACTTTATGCATCCTCATCACTCTTCTCTATTTTAATGGTTTTAACGTTACATTCTTTTCCAGTTAAGATTTCCACATTCCTTTCCCCACACTCAGGGCATACTACGATTGCCAGATAATGGTCTGAACCATCGGTATTTGCCAATCCGGTGAATTCACAACCACGACAGTCAATTTCCACCGGAACATCTTCAATAATGATTTCTGCGTTTTTAAGGAGTGTGTCCTCCACTATGACATCTAATAAGAATTTTAACTGCTCTGGATTTAGCATGGTTAGCATTCCCACTTCAATAGTGACTTCCACTACCTCTGTGGCGTTATTTTTCTCTGCAGCATCTATTACTGTGTCCACTATGGCCTGGGCCATGGATAATTCGTGCATTGGACTACCTCTTTAAGCTTGTATTTAACCTATGTTATGGGAAGCTTATTAATAAAGTTAACAAATAATTAAAAGTGAAAGTAAAAAACTGACAGCTTCTTCCCCTGGCATTAATGGCCCGGGAAGTTGAAATAAGCTATTCGAAATCTTTAGTAATATTTTAATTAATTTATGGTGATTTTAATGATAATCGGAGGATCTTCTTCCCAGAAACTAGCCGCAAACATTGCCCACGAGATGGGTGATGAACTTTGTCCCATTGAAAGTCGAAAATTCCCTGATGGAGAACGTTACGTAAGAATTAAAGGAGAAGTTGAGGAAGGAGTGGTGGTGGTGCAGTCCACTGGCTACCCCCAGGATGAAAACCTCATGGAACTCTTCCTGATATTGAAAACCATTCGTAACATGGGCATCACTGACATCCGCACAGTCATCCCCTATTTTGGTTATGGTAGACAGGAAAAAAGTTTTAATTACGGTGAAGCGGTCTCTGCAGAGGTTGTTTGCCAGTTAATAGAGTTTGCAGGTGCAAGTTCTGTATACAGTATAAATCTCCATGAAAAAAGCATCTGTGATCTTTTCAGTGTTCCCGCCTATAATTTGTCAGCCATGCCATCCATTGCTGATTACGTTACAAATAATGTGGAAGATCCAGTAATCATAGCACCAGATAAGGGTGCTCTGGGTTTTGCTCAAGAAGTTGCGAGTATCCTTAACTGTGAATCAGATTATCTGGAGAAAGTACGCCTATCCCCAGAAAAAGTGGAGACCAAACCCAAAAACCTGGATGTTAATGGTAGGGATGCAGTTATAGTCGATGATATCATCAGCACCGGTGGGACCATTGTCAATGCCTGCAACATCCTGAAAGAACACCAGGCCCGTAGGATTGTAGTGAGCTGTGTGCACCCTGTACTGGTGGGTGATGCCTTGCTTAAGATATTCGCTGCCGGAGCAGACGATGTTGTGGGAACCAACACCCTTAAATCTGAAGTGAGTAATGTTTCTGTGGCGAGTTTAGTGGCTGATGCATTGAAATAAATAATTAGATGACCCATTTATAAGGATATGATAATACTGGATAACTACCATTATATTATTTCCATAAACCCCCTGATTGTAACATACAAAAGATGAAAATTTAATGGTGAAAAAAATGACAGATTGGACCCCCATAATCATAGGGATCGTTTTAACTATTATTATAGGCCTAATTGGTATATTTATACCTTTTTTAGGTATTTTAGCCCCCATAATTGGTGGTTTTGTTGCAGCGTATATGGCAGGAGGGGACTATAAGGATGGTGCAGTTAACGGTGGTATTGCCGGTGCCTTGGGAGGAGCTCTTTTGGGATTCGTTTTATTAGGAGCTTTCACCGCTTTTATTGGTGGTCTAGCCTTAGGCTTTATAATTGGCCTTATACTTGGAATTATCGGAGGAACAATTGGAATAATTGTTAAAGGTAGATTTTGAAGTATATTTCAAGAATTATTTTATTCATGAAATAATTTTAAAAAAAATAGAGAGGGATAATAAATGGTCAATTGGACAGCAGTGGCTATTGGTTTTGTGGTAACAGTTGTACTGGAAACAATTGGAATTCTTTTCCTAACTTTAGACACCTCAGTTTCTGTATTTATAAGCATTTTTGCACCAGTAATTGGAGGCCTTATAGCAGCATACTGGGCAGGTGGAGCTTATAAAGAAGGTGTTATTAATGGAGGTCTTGCGGGAGGGATGGGTTCTTTAATAGCAGCCGTTATCTTCCTCCCTGGAAGTTTAATTTATATTGCAGAAAATGCAGTGATTAGCTTTATCACCAGTGGAATACTGGGCATTATAGGTGGTTTAATTGGCATATTAGCCAAAGGGAAACCACGAGGAAAAGATGAACCTTCCCCTGAAGAACCAGATGCTTGATTCTGGTATTAAGCTGCACCAGTTTTGTTCAATTTTTATTTTCCATTATTCTTTCAGTTTTATTATTAATTATTTTCCAGTTTTGAGCCGTAAAATCCAATTTTATCATCATATCCCCTATAACATATCTTTGAAATACCGTCCTCGTATCTGGTAAGATAATCCAAAACTTATATTAAAAAACATAGCTCAAAATAATATATGGAGGGGTTGTCTTGATGAAACCGATTCTTAAGGACAATATCTGTAGGGGGAGTATAAAACAGAAACTTTTCTTGAAAACATCTTTTTTTGAAATTTTTATAAATAGACCTATAGGTGATAATCATTCATTAAATTTTACACACCAACACCCTTCAATTACCAATTTTTATCACCTAATATTCATCTTAGCATCCTTTTTCACGTCTTTAAAAACATTTCCGGACCTAATTTCCAAATCAAATATAAGTAATCTTTATATTCAACAATGCATTCCAATGGAGGGTTAGGTTATGGATTCTGATACTGTTGATAATAAAGTGAACAAAGAGACTCTGGCTTCTTTGAAGTTCAAGGCTGAACTGAAATTACTTCCCATAGTTTTACGTGCTGTGCGTGATGTTGCATGTAGATATGGTCTGGATGAAGCTTCAGTAAGGGATTTAGAACTGGCAACAGAGGAAGCCTGTCATAATGTAATAGAACACGCCTACGAACCCGGTGAAGAAGGTTATTACAAGGTGAAAATTCATCGTGAACCCACCTGTTTCAGGATTACAGTGCGGGACGAGGGAATGCCATTCAACCTTCAGCGCTTAAATGAGGATGAACCCTCAGACATTGGTGTCAGGTTAATGCGAGCTTGTACTGATGAAATCAGAAGTAAATATCTGGGAAAGAAGGGAAAAGTAGTGGAACTGGTTAAAAACTTCCCCTTCGAATCAGTAGCTGAAGTAGAAACAACCACAACCATTAAAATGTCCAGTGAAGTGGATCTGGCACCTCCATCCGAAAAAGTAACTTTGCGCCTGATGCGCTCTGATGAAACCGTGTCTCTGGCAAGACTGATATACCGGGTTTATGGTTACACCTATCCTCATGAAGATATTTATTATCCTGAAAAATTCGCTTCACTCATAGAATCTGGATTGGTGACCTCCTGTGTGGCTGTAAATGAGGAGGATGAGATTGTAGGGCATCTGGGAGTTTTCCTGGAAACTCCTGAAGATCATGTGGGTGAATCTGCCCTGGCTGCAGTCGACCCCCGCTACCGGGGGAGAGGACTGTTCCCCCGGATGAAAAAAATGATGATGGAAGAGATGGCATCCAAAGGTATTTTAGGCCTTTACAGTAGGGCAGTGACGGTTCATGTGGCATCACAAAAATCCAATGTTAAAATGGGCGCCAAGGAAACTGGTTTTGTACTTGCACACTCTCCTCCCACTGCGATTTTCAAGAAAATGAAAACTGAAGTAGCAGATATCCGCCGAACTGTAGCCCTCTTCTATGTACCAGTTGTTCCTGACAGAGAGCAGACAGTTTTTTTACCCCACAATCACCAGGAAATCATTAACAAAATCTACAAACACGCTGAATTACCACGAGTGTTCAAAAAAGCAGATCCTGATAATGTGGATCTGGCTCCTCATTCTCATATCCATTCTCATATTTTACCTGAAATGGCCAGTGCGTTTTTAAGGGTTAACGAGTTTGGAGTGGACTTTATTGATGAGTTGCGACTTCAGGTCCAGGATTTAAAAGAGAGGAAAGTTGAACTGATAGTTCTGGATCTTCCCTTAAAAGATCCAGGTACTGCTATTTTGTGCCCTGAAATTGAGAACATGCACTTTTTCTTCTGCGGTATCATGCCCGAATTCCTGGATGGAGATTCAATTCGTCTGCAGTACCTTAACAATGTGGCCTTTGATCCTGAAAGTGTGGATGTTTACTCGGAATTTGCCAAGGAACTATTTGATTACGTGGTTGGTGAATGGAAGAAACATACCGGTAGGTAGATTATAAAAAGATAACATAAAAGGATATACTGATTAAAGAATAAATCACGTTTTAACTATTTATTGGATGGTGCGGAAATGGAAATCACGGAAAAAACAATAAATGATGTGGAAATAGTGTTTTTAAATGGTCGTCTGGATGCCTATAATTCCAATGTGGTTGAAAATAAGTTGGATGAACTTATTGATTCAGGTAAAATAAAAATGGTCGTTGATCTTTCGGGAGTGGAGTACATAAGCAGCTCTGGTCTGAGGGTGATGCTTTCATCCCTTAAAAAATTGGATAAATTGGGAGGTACCCTGAAACTTTCATCATTACAACCTTATGTCAGGGAAGTCTTTGAAATCGCTGGTTTTACACAGCTCTTCCAGATTTATGATTCAGAAGAGGAAGCTGTCACCAGTTTTTAAAAATATTTAATGATTAAGATATCTAATGATTTCCTCAAAAATAAGACTCAATCTTATCCATAGTAACCAAAATCACAAAATAAATTTTGAAAATATATTAAATGACATATCTTTTTAATAGAAACCACTGAAAACCCACCAAAAAAATATAAAACCCCCTAAAAAAATATAAAAAATAAGATTTCCATGGAACCCCTGAGCATAGCCCTTTTTACCGACTTGATAGAGAAAGTCTGCGTTATCTTTGTCATGGCTTACCTTCTGACTCGTCTGAGGTACTTCACCGAGGTTCTTGATGGTAAATTAACCATTAGAAATCAGTTGATACTTATTTTGATATTTGGTGGCATATCCATCTATGGTTCCTATTCAGGGGTGGATATATTTGGAGCCATTGCCAACGTACGTGATCTGGGCCCCATGGTAGCAGGACTAGTTGGAGGGCCAATTGTAGGTCTGGGGGCAGGTTTGATAGGCGGTTTGCATCGATTGACCATGGGCGGATTCACCTGCATCCCCTGTTCACTGTCCACCATCCTGGCAGGACTATTTGCAGGCATTATCTATCTTGCCAACCGAAAACGTTTCATTGGCATCTGGGGGGCAGTTTTATTCTCCATTTTAATGGAGACTTTCCACATGATACTGGCACTTATACTGGCATCTCCCTTTGCCCAGGCATGGGCAGTGGTGGAAAACTTATACATCCCCATGATACTGGCCAATGCCGTGGGAATGTTCATTTTCGCCTTTATGATCTCCAACCTCATAAAAGAACGCAAAACAAAAAAAGAAAGGGATAAACTCTCAGCTCAGCTTGAAAGAAGGAAAAAAGAACTGGAAATAGCTCAACAAATTCAGGAAAGTTTCTTACCCCATACCATACCATTTATTGAGAATTATGACCTGGCTGCTAGCAGTATACCTGCCCAGGAGGTGGGAGGTGACTTTTATGATTTCATACCCATTTCCAGTGAACAAACCGGCCTTACCATTGGGGATGTTTCTGGTAAAGGAATACCTGCAGCCCTTTTCATGGCATTTTCACGTACACTCCTCCGGGCCAAAGCCTGCCGCAACCCCGGGGTGGGTAGAATGATAGAAAGCGTTAATAATTTCATTAATGAAGAACCTCATTCTAACATGTTTGTAACCCTGTTTTACAGTATTCTGGATAGTTCTCGAAACAAACTTACATTTGTAAATGCAGGCCATAACCCTCCACTTCTTTTAAGAAAAGAAAATGGTGAAATTATCCGATTAAGCACAGGAGGTGTGGTTTTAGGGGCTATGAAAGGCCTTAAAATGGCTGAAAAAACCATTGAGATATGTCCAGAGGATCTTCTGGTTTTATACACTGATGGGGTTACCGAGGCCATTAACCAGCAGGAAGACCAGTTTGGTGAGGAACGGTTGATTAAACTCATAATGGATAATCAGGATCTATCTTCTGATGATCTGAAGAACCTTATTATTGACCATGTTTACGATTTCGCATCTGGTACGCCCCAGGCAGATGATATCACCCTTATGGTCTTGAGGAGAATTTTATGACCACTAGGATTGTGTGATCTTGGGTTGTGATCGTGAGGAGGATTG
>AMGN01000026.1 GCA_000309865.1 Methanobacterium sp. Maddingley MBC34
ATGACTGCTTTTTTCACTTCTTCTCCCAGGAATGCTTCTGCATCTTTTTTAATCTTTTGCAGGATGAATGCGGAGATTTCCTGTGGAGTGTACTGTTTTCCTGATATGTCAACCTTGTAACTGGTACCCATTTGCCTTTTTATGGATGTGATGGTTTTTTCAGGGTTGGTTACTGCCTGTCTTCTGGCAGGTTCTCCCACCAGGCGCTGACCATCATCAGTGAAAGCCACGTAGCTGGGGAATGATTTACCGTACTGGGTAGCTCCCTCTGCACTGGGGATGATGGTTGGTTTACCACCAACCAGCACTGCAGCTGCAGAGTTACTGGTTCCCAGGTCAATTCCTATAATTTTTTCTGTTTTAGCCATACAAATTCACCTCTTATTTTTCATTAGTTTTTTCATCAGTTTTCTTACAAACTTTAACTTTAGAATATTTTATAACCTTAGAATTTAATTTATAACCTTTACAAAGCTCCGCAATGATTTCTCCATTCTTAAAATCGTCATGGGCTTCAGCCATGAGTGCTTCATGCTGGTATGGGTCGAATTTTTCTCCCTGTGCAGGGATTTCTTCTAGACCTTCTCCTTCCAGGATCTTTTTCAGGTTCTGGTAGATCATTTCCACTCCGTCATGTAGATCATTGGATTCACCTGATTTAAGGGCTCTTTCCAAGTCTTCATAGGAGTCCAGTACTTTAAGAATGAGTTTTTCATTGGCATAATGAATTTGATCACTTAATTCTTTCTCTGTTCGTTTTTTGAAGTTTTCAAAATCTGCTTGAAGTCTTAACACCTGTTCTTGGTATTGTGCTATTTTCTCATCTTTACTGGTGATTTCCTCTTCCTTCTCCTTTATTTCATCATTTTTTTTCTGGATTTCTGACTCTAATTCCTTCAGATCATCCTTCATCTGGGCAACGTCTTTTTTATCAGTCATTTATTCACCTTTATTGGGGATGGGAAGATTTGAGTAACTTTACCATTATAGTTACAATTTGTTATATAAATCTTTCTCTACGTCATGGTTATAGTTACCAAAAGTTATATAAAACTATAGTAACCAAAGGTTATATAAACCTTTCTGAAAATAAGCATTATAGTAACCATATGTTATAAAAAGTCATACAAATAAATTCTTCAATTTTCAGACTGGTTATCATTTCATATTAAGATTCAAAATTCAGATAAAAATTAAAATAATTGAATCATGGAATTGGAAAATGACTGAACTTAAACTGAGATTGATTTAGATAATTAAATAAATACGTAAAATCAACAACATTACTAATATATATGGAAAAGTGGATGAAAAATGGATTTAGAGTTATTACTGGATGTCATGGGCTGTAAAACCCGCAGAGACATACTTGACCTTTTACGGGATGAGCCCCGTTTTGTAAGTCAGATATCCCGAGAACTGGAAATTGGCCAGAAAGCCATAATCGAACACCTGCGTGCCATGGAAGAAGCAGGCCTTTTAAGCTCAAATTTCCAGAAAATAGAGCGAGGAAGGCCTAGAAAATATTATGACATATCCAATGATGTGGAATTTCAGATATTCATCAGCCATGGTACTATACGTGTGAAATCACCCGGCCATGAATTTCAGGAACTGCAAATATTAGAAGAAAGAGCCAGGATGGGGGAAGATGTGTCATCTGAACTGGAAAATCTCATCCAGAACTATGATGAGGCCAAAAAACTTGCAGAAATCCTCTTAAGGCAGGTGGATGAAAGAAAAAGGGCGGTAAAAATACGATCTCTGAACCTGCCGGTTATGTTTGGTGGTGAAGAGTCCCAGGATGAAAAACCGTAAATTTATTGTTTATTCTTCTTTTAACATCCTTTTTTATTATTTTTATTATGCATTAATTTATGAATTAAAATTTTTTCCCGCATTTTAAAGCAGCTACTGCTGCCTGTCCCATTGAAACAGAACCATCCCCTGCGCAACTGTTTTTATGCTGAATGAACGTGTAACCTGCATCTTCTACTACTTCTTTAATGGTCATACTGATAGCTTCATTGTAGAACACTCCTCCTGAACCTCCAATGATATCAACACCTTTTTTATATGCTGATTTCTTGGCCAGTTCAGCCAGACCCTGGGATACAGCGCGCTGTGCCGAGCATGCCAAGTCTTTAACTGGTTCTCCTTGAAGTTTCCTTTTTAAAACTGATAAAAGAAGGTGAGAAGTATCCAGAACATCCCTATCCTCATGGTGTAATATTTTAACCGGTATATCGGAAATATCTTCACCATGATAAGCGGTAGATTCCAGTTTCATGGCACATTCTCCCTCATAAGTCCTTTCTCCACTGATGTGAAGACAGGCAGAAAGGGCGTCCAGTACTCTCCCGGTACTGGTAGTTTCAGTTAGGTTAAATTTTTTCTGAAGCTGGCTGGCCACTATATCCACCTCTTTTGTTCCGTGGGGGAAGTAATCAAGGTAGTGGGTTTTCATAAGATCCACAATTTCTTCTTCATTGTAATATGGATAAAGCATGGCCATCATCATCCGGGCAGGGTAACGGGTGGTTAAATCTCCCCCTGGCATTTTTTGGGGCATTAAACTTGCCATCCTTTCATATTCTGATCCGTTAAAGTAGAGTATCTCCCCTCCCCAGGCACCCCCATCCGCACCGTAACCCACACCATCGGCAGCAATGCAAATGAACTCATTCACGCCCCAATCCATTGATAGGGCCGCAGCATGGGCATGATGGTGCTGCACTTTTAAAACAGGACATTTGAACCTTTCACCCAGTTCCTGGGCCAGTTTAGTGGTGAAAAACTGTGGATGCAGGTCACAGGCCACCATATCAATATTCTGAGTCCTGGTAATCCTCATCATATGATCAATGGCCTTCTGGAGATAGAGAAAAGTCTCGTACTTGGTGGTATCTCCAATATGCTGGGATACATAACACTTTCCTTCCTTTAGCAGGGAAAAAGTCACATCAATCTCCGGCCCCAGGGCCAGAACATTCAAATCAGTGCTGATACTGGAAAAATCGTATGGTTCGGGAACATAACCCCTGGAACGTCTGATAAATGCCATGTCTCCACCACGGAACCGAACCACACTATCATCACATCGGTTAATAATCTCACGATTGTGCAGGAGGTAATAATCAGCCACACCCTCCAGCTTACTGATTATTTCCTGATTCTGGGTGAGCATGGGTTCACCCGGCATGTTGGCCGAGGTCATGATGTAAGCCGGCGCATCAGTGTAGGTGAAAAGCAAATGATGCAGGGCAGAATAGGGGAGCATCACCCCCAGGTTATGCAGATCAGGTGCAACATGAGAGGATAAATAATAATCGTTATTCTTTTTAAGGACAACAATGGGTCTGTTTCGAGATAATAATGTTTCTTCCTCGTAATCAGCCACTTCAGCGAAGCTACAGATTGTAGGAATATCAGAGGACATACAGGCAAAGGGCTGGTTCATTCTACCTAACCTTTTACGCAGCTTGATAACTGGAAGATCATCAACGGTACTGGCCACCAGATGGGTGCCTCCAATACCCTTAATTGCAAGTACATTACCTTCATCCAGCATACGGGCTGCTTCTTTAATTGGATTATCCGATTCAACTCTCCTTTCACGGTAAAGGAAAACTTCAGGTCCGCATACTGGACAGCAAGTGGCTTCAGCATGGTAGCGCCTGTCTTCAGGATCCTGATATTCATCTAAACAATCCGGACATAAGGGGAATTTTTCCATGGATGTCCGGTCCCGATCATAAGGAATGGCATTGATAACTGTGAAACGAGGTCCACAATCCGTGCAGGCAGTGAAAGGATAAAGGTAACGCCGATCACCTGTTTGCATAACTTCTTTCATGCAACGGTCGCAGGTGGCGACATCTGGTGGTATAACTGAAGATCCGGAAAAATCAGAGGAACTTTCCAGTATCTGAAAAGCAGTAAACTCTGAAGAAGTACTCTTACTTAACCATTCTATTTTTACAGAATCAATTTTGGATATGGGTGGTTTTTTAACCTTTAAATCCTTTGAAAATGCGATAATATCTTTTTCATCACCTTCAACCACTATTTCAACCACATTACCCAGGTTTCGCACGTATCCATTAATCCCCTGAGCCTTGGCTATTCTGTAAACATTGGGACGGAAACCGACTCCCTGTACAATCCCCTGGACAAGTATACGTGCCTTTTTCATTCAATACCTCATAATAAATATTTTTTAATTATTAGGACTTCATTTATCTAAACATTATTGATCTGGAGTTATAAAGTTCAGTTTATAGAATTCTTTTTAATACTCCAGCTTTATATATAAGTTTGATCAGGCAGTGATAGTATGAAGAAAATACTCCAGGAATTAATCAATGGTAAATTATCAGTGGAAGAAGCTGAAAAAATGCTTAAAACCATGCAAATCGTTGAATTGGAGGATTTTGCAAAGATAGATGCTGGTCGTGGCCTTCGAACCGGTTTTCCAGAGGCTATTTTTGCAGAGGGTAAAGATGATCAGGATTTGATTAAGATCATCCAGGGCTGTGCAAAGCATGGCCGGGTTATGGTAACCCGACTGGAAGAGGATAGATACCATAATATCAAAGATGAACTCAATTTTATTCAAAATAAATCTCTTAAAGTAGAGTACAATCAAAAAGCAAGAATTTTACTCATTAAAGATGGGGAGATAGAAAAGCAGGGGAAAATTGGTGTCATCACTGCGGGCACTTCTGATATTCCCGTTGCAGAAGAAGCACGTGTCGTTGCAGAAGAGGCAGGATGCGAAGTATTAACCTCCTATGATGTGGGTGTTGCCGGAATTCATAGATTATTTCCAAAAATCAGATGGATGCTGGAATCGGATGTTAAGGCCATCATAGTGGTTGCGGGTATGGAAGGAGCACTACCATCAGTGGTTGCAGGGCTTGTTGATGTTCCGGTAATTGGAGTGCCCACATCGGTGGGATACGGTGTGGGAGAAGGAGGTTTCGCAGCACTCAATGCCATGTTACAATCCTGTGCCCCTGGAATAGCAGTAGTAAACATTGATAATGGGTTCGGAGCAGCGGTATTTGCAGCTATTGTGGTGAAACAAACAATCAACGATTGAAATCAGTTAATTAGGATATTATTCAGTTAATTAACTTTATTCAGCTAATTGGTATATTCATTCAGCTAATTTGCATTAACTCCTGGTGTTGCCTTCAGAATCATCTGATTAAAATTGTATTGATCAGGGTGAGGGTAACAAAGACCAGGGCATACCATTTTTCGTTTTGAAGATTTAAATAATCTTTATCTAATAACCATTGCAATAAACTGCCCAGAATCACCATTAAGATAATTGCAAATCCAATTCCAAATAAAACATCTGAAAGATAATGCACTCCTACGATAACCCTGCTGAAAGCAAGAGTTATGGCATAAATCAGAAGAATTAACGCTAGAATTATTTTTTTCCAGTTTCTCTTAAATGTCGTATCATTGGTCAGAAAACAGATTATCAAGGGTAATGTGCCTGCAAATGCCTGGAAAGCATGCCCAGAAGGAAAGGAAAACCCGTTGACATAATATAAACTGTTAAGATCGAGATGTGCTACCATGGGGCGTGGACGAGCAAATAAATTCTTTAAAATAGGGTCAACAATTGGATTTCCAATTGCAGATATCATTATTGTTAATAAAAGCACAAGACGGTATGGTTTTAATTTATCAATTTTAAATGAAGCAATGTATATGATTAAAAGGGGGAATCCAACCACGTAAAGCATATATTTGGTGTAATAATACCAGAAATCTGCAAACACATAGTTAGCACGCAGGGAATTGAAACTGGCTACCAGGGAGTAATCAAAACCAGAAGTGAAATATGTCATTAATGCACATGCCCATAAAATAGCGGCACATAAAATCAAAATCAACTTTTTTTTGGTCCCAAAATCAAATAATTTTGGTTGGGAAGTTTCAGGGGTGTTAACAGCCATTTATCATCCACTCTGGTTAAAATCAGGTTTATAAATAATATATGGTGATTTTTCAAGCTAATAGATTTGGAATGGAGTATATTAATTTTAGGGATAATTATGGGTTATTCTTCCCATCTCTCCTCTTCTTCACAGTATTCTTTACCCCATTCACATAATGAGTCCAGGATTGGTAGGACCGAGTCTCCTTTCGGGGTTAATGAGTATTCAACCTTGGGAGGTACTTCTGGATAAACCTTTCTATTGATAATTCTATCTTTTTCCAATTCTCTCAAGGTTTTTGTCAACATTCGCTGACTTATATTAGGTAATTTATTATTTATTTCGCTAAATCTAAGTTTACCGTCTTTTAATGAGCATAATACTAATGATTTCCATTTTCCACCAATTTCATTAATGGCAGCTTCTACTGAGCATATGTATTCATGATTTTCTCCATTCTGAGGCATTTGATCACCTGGATATAATGTTTTCATTAGTACTAAAGGTGTATCTATTTATAGTGGATTAACTAATTAATGATATAATAGCTGGTACTAAGTATACTTTATGTAAGTATATATGTTCAGTGTCAGTACCTACTTTAAATACTATTAGTTACTTTTATATATTGTTGAAACTTTACCGAGGTGAAAAATATGCTAGCACAATTTGATTTACAACACTTTTGCTGTGGTCCTAAAGGCTGTCAAATAGAAGTTGAATACGGCGAAATGATGGACGCAGAATAAAAAAATTTCTTGATTTTTTTTCATTTTTACTTATTTACTTTATTTTCCCTTTTTTATTCATCTTCAAAGTTTTTTGATGTATTAAAATGACCATTATAGGGGGCACTAAATGGATGTTTTTGAAGCAATTGCTACAAGAAGAAGCATAAGAAAATATAAAAACAATGAAATAGAGGATGAAAAACTCGAAAAAATATTAGAATCTGCCAGGATTGCACCCTCTGCATCCAACAGGCAGGAATGGAAATTTATAGTGGTAAAAGATCAAAATACCCGGGATAAACTTGTTGAAGCTTCCCATGGTCAGAAATTTGTGGGAAAAGCGCCAGTTACCATTGTGGCCTGTTCAACAGAATCTGAAAGGGTTATGCCCTGCGGACAGTATGCTTACACTGTTGATCTATCAATTGCAGTATCCTTCATGATACTGGAGGCCACAGAACTTGGATTGGGAACTTGCTGGTTAGGTGCCTATGATGAAGATAAAGTTAAAGAGATTTTGGGCATTCCGGGTGGAATCAGAGTACCTGCAATGTTCACGTTAGGATATGCTGATGAAACTCCTGCAGCACGGCCGAGAAAGGACTTAGATGATATTATATGTTACGAAATGTATGAATAAAATTTATTTAAATTCTTTTTTTAGAACTAATCTTCTCAGATATTTTCTATTTTAATTTATTTTTCTCGATTTTCATTTATTATCCCTTTATTTCTACCATGGGGACAAACATAAACACATAATCCGCAAACTTTCCATTCTTCCCCTTCCCCTAAATATTTTTCACACTTCCGGGCATCATAACGCACCTCCCTGGCATCATTTTCCTTAAAATGAGTGCCTGTGAATGCAGATACCGGGCAAATATCCGCACATTCTGTGCAATCCCTGCAGTGGTCATCCATTATTTTGCCGGTGACTTCCAGGGGTGCATCAGTGAGTATTGTTATCCATCTTACTCGTGGCCCTGCTTTTGGAGTGACCAAGAGGCAGCTTTTCCCAATCCAGCCGTGTCCAGCCAGGTGTGCTGCCAGTTTATGGGATAAGACTGCACAGATCCGTTCATCATCGTATCGCTCTGAAGCAGGTATGGGAAGTGCACGAAAACCTTCATTCTGAATAATGCTGCTTAGAAGGGATGCTAAAAGATCTAACCGTTTGTTGATTATATCATAACCATGGTGACGATAGTTTACTGCCACTCTCCTTTCCTTTCGATGGGGAAGCTGGTCCACAATACTATCCATGATTCTAATTCCCAGTGAAATAGCTCGAGGGTAGGAGGCAACTTCATCCCCTCCCTGATCATGGATGAAATCCCTTGCTGGTGTAAGATCCGCCACTCCATAAAAATCAGCCCCTTCTTTAAGGGCCAACTCTCTGAGGTTCTCATTAAGTCTTGTGGGTTCATTCAATTTCATGGAATCATCTTCCACTCAAATACAGTTCTTTTACTCAAACAGTCTTTCGTTCATCAGTCTCCCATTACCCATATTAAACCAGTTAAATCCTTTAAAGCATTATTTCATGCCATAGAGCACTACAAAGTTGTAGTACTTATAATAAACATCCACATCCTTAAACCCAATTTCTTGAAGCCATTCCAGATTATCCTGGAGTCTGGCAGGATTGTCCAGTTTCATTCGGTCCAGTATTATCTTTTTTTCAGATTCAGAAAGGGAACCAACATCTATCTTTTCCATCCAGTTTCTCTGATATTCCTCTTCATTGGCAGGATGTGGTCCTGAAACCTGGTCGGCATTAATGAAAACTCCTCCTGGCTTGAGGTGCTGGTAGATCTTCTGGTACAGGAACTCCTTATCCTGGTGTTCTAAGTGATGTATGGATAGTGATGAAACTACAATATCAAATGTTCCCCCAAAATCATGTTTCAAATAATCCCCAACAATGAAACTGAAATTAGAATCTTTTTTTAAAGAATCATTGTTCATCCTGGCTCGGGCCACTTCCAGCATTTCCTCAGACAGATCCAGAAGAGTGAAATAACCCTGTGGATAACGTTCATGGAGATAACTGGTAAGAAGTCCTGTTCCAGCACCAAGATCCAGTATTTCAACTTGGGAACCAGTTACTGTGGCCAGATCAGAGGTTATCCTGTAAAGATCTTCCAGGCAGGGAATTACATGCTTCCGTTGTTGGTCATAAGAAGAAGCACCTTGATTGAATTTTTCCTTCAGTAACTGGTCAAGACTTTTTTCCTCCAAAGAGAATTCCTCCTATTGATATTTATTCTGGATTGTTAAATGTTAATCTTTTAACTTGTGAGTTTTTGACTGGTAAGCTTGTTCTAAATGCCGGTGTTTAATCTATGTTCGATCTGAAGCATTATTTAAACTTATAATCTATTACTTTTCCTGATTGGCTGTTTGTTCAAGGGTTAGGGATCGGGGACGGAATCCGTAACGTTCATAAAATGCCACAGCTTCCTGATTACCAATTGACACACGGACTGTCTTTTTATTTACTCCTTTTTTATTCATCCATTCCAGGGAGCGTTTAATCAGTTCATCACCAAGGCCATTTCCACGGCATCCTTTTTCAACATAGATTGAATCAATTTCCCCTTCTTTATCCTGGGAAATGGTGGTAATGCAGTAAGCCACCAGAATTCCTGATTCTTTATCTTTCACCAGGCCAATATGCATATCACCACCAAGAGACTTCTTTAAAAGAGCTTCTGCACGTCCGGAAAAGGTGAATTTTTCATAGTGCTCTTGGAAATTGGATTTTTGCTCGTGGTGGTGGTGATTCAACTTCTCCCACAGTGGTTGGATTAAATCCAGATCAAGAGCATCTGTTTCAATAAATGTTATATCTTCCATTAAATTATCCCCTAAATTGTGATTAAAATGAAATTTATTCGTTCGTCTTGAATTTCCATAATCTTTATTCATTTACAACTTAATCCCAAAGCATTAGGACAAATGGACCTACACAGATTACACTTCTTTAAAACATGTCCCCTCTGAGTTACAAAGTTTGATAATGGGCGACAGAGTTTTTGGCTGACTGTTAGTCCATCTAATGCTTTCTGGGGACAGGAATCAATACAAAGACCACATTCTTTTAAACATGCAGTATATGTTGCAATAGGGTCGCTTTCAAGTTCTAGGTTAACCAGAACCGCACCAATCTGGATCATGTTCCCATACTTTTCATTGATTAAAAGGGTGTTTTTTCCCAGAACACCTAAACCTGCCAGATATCCCGCATGTCGCAATGATAAAATCCCTTGGGCGTACTGATTTTCTTCTTCCCAATATTCTGAAGGATCATCTGATGGTATGGGGATGGCTTCTATCCTGGAATCTTCTAAAATCTGACAAAGATCAAATCCGATCCTATCTACTTCTTGAGTAGCCACGTTGTTCGCATGGGTGTATGGCACACAACTATTTGCAGATAAAGATCCAGCAGGAACTCTTTTAGCAAAAACTATCACGGATTTACATTTAGAATAAATATTTAATGGATTAAATCCGTGTGGGGTGTCATTAAATCTTTTCACACTGGCAATACCACAAAGATCAGCACCAAAATCCTTGGCCATACTTTTAATTTTTAAATGGTCCATGATACCAACTATTTTTTCGGGAAAGTTTTTTATGAATTTTTTAAAGGATTTTTTTTAATAGGATATTATTTTCAAATTAATCAGAGCAGTTTTACTCCAAATTCATTCTGCATAAGCCTGAAAGCGAATTTTTCATCATATTCATCCAGTCCAGCCACACAACTAACAGGTACTTCCACATCATAACCCCTTATGCCTCCCTCTGCAGCTGTAAAAAGTATGCAGATGTGGGTAACTGTACCTGTAATCCTCAATGTATCTATTTCCAGATCTTTCAGGACTTCATCCAGATCTGTATTGTAGAATGCAGAGTAGGTGGTTTTTTCAATGAAAATATCCTCATCCTTTTGCTCTAAATCCCCAATCACTTCTGATCCAGCAGTGCCTTTGATGGCATGAACTGGCCAGTTCATCTTCACAAATTCCCTATCCTGCTGGTCATGGGTATCACAAACATAAATAATGGAAACTCCTTCCCTTCTGGCTTCTTCAATTTCTTTTTTAAGATGAGGGATGATATTCCTGGTAGATGGAACTTCCAGGGGTGCGCCTTCACGCACAAAATCATTTAACATGTCTATTATTAAAAGGGCCTTTTTATCTTTCATTTTGATCTCCATTGCTGTTACCTTATACTCCCAGCATCAACCCCATAATTAAAGCTAATTATTATTTATCGTTCCAATTATCTAATTATCGTTCCAATTATTTATTTTTCAGTTATTAACCTTATTTGAACAATCGACAGATAGCAAGGCAAATCCAGTATTTTAAGTCCTTATCACTTCCCCTCACAATCTTCAAATCAAAAAGACCTTTATTATTCTGTTTTTTAATTAAAAAGTCTAATCCTTCTTGTATATGGGGATTACTCTTTTTTATTTCAATGAGTGATAGTGAATCCATGGCACTGATAATATCTGTGAACCAGAAAGGATAGGAAACCCTTTCCCAATATTTTTTATCCTTACGATCCGGATATTTATCTGCCATGAAAAATCTGCTGGCCAGTAATTTTCCTGCTCTTTTTGCCTCCTCCAAGTGGCGATATTCGGGGTGTGCTGCAAATGCCCGGAGAACCATGCCTGTCACTAAATGGGAAAATGGACGGGACGGGTCAGGTAAATCGGGTTTGCTGGCCATTAATGCTTCTTTAATATTCATGCTAGAGGTTCGGAAGGGAATTACCCATCCTCCATCTTCCTGCCTCATGGAAAGCAACCACTGAAAACCCTTTTTGATCCGGAGATCCTCACTGTAACCAGCTTTAATCAATAATTCCATTATGGCCGGTGAGTAGGTGGTGGCATACTGGTTGCCGTAAATACCTCTAAAATCTCCTTCAATGGTCTGACAGCTGAAAAAATATTCTGCTGATTTCTGGATTTGCCTGTGGCTCCTGTTTAACCCATATTTACAGACAAGTTCCCCTAAAACTCGGTAAGTCTCCACCTGGTTATAATCCTCCCTGGAACGCAAATCTTCCCGGATTTTACCAGGATATTTCCAGTAACCATCTTCTTCCTGTTTTCGGAGAATCCTGGAAACAGATGGGAGCTGCCATAACTCCTCAACCGGCCCCACTTCTTCACCCAAAAGATCCCGCCGGGTATAATATTCAATTGCAGGATTACCAGCAGAAAGTAAAACTGGAATGGGGTCAATTTTTAGTTCATTCATGCCGGAGTTCATCACAATCCTCTCAAAAAATCCATTTTTCAGGTTTAATCATCATATTAATATCCTTTAATATCAATCATTTTTTACTAAAAAGATCTGCTGCTGGACAGCCCAACTCCCTCTGCTTGCAGTGTTTGCAGGTTAAAGATCTGATAAATGCATTTCCGCCTAAATAAGGGATTAAAATAATTATAATGAGTAAAAGAATTGACCAGTTGAATCCATTGAAAAGTATGAGTATTCCACCGGCCAGGGGGAATAAAAACACCAAGAAATCTGGTAAAACTGCGTACCAGGAAACTTCTTTGTTGGTAAAAAGGGAAGGATCACCTTTTTTGAAAAAATAAGATGACAGAAGACCTTTACCAAACGCGCAAGTCTTCCCGTAATAGTAACAACTGGTACACCCCTTTCGTAAAAGTCGAATTTCCATTGCCAGGCAGAAAAGTACGTATAAAACTGTAAATATTATTCCCAGCCCATAAAGAATGTAAGCACCAATAATGTAGGTGGATATGGATAAACTATTCGAAAGCATTACCATCCACAGGGGATAACTTTCATAACACTTTTCTCCCATTTAACCCCCTCAATCATATCAATTTTATCTTATTTATCATATTAATAATCATAATCAATTTTATTCAATTTATTTTATTTAATTAGTACAATGCCCCATATTTACTGTTAATCGATTTTTAAAACATTTTTTTATAACTTTGGACTATTCCTCTACTTTTTGAATCCAATCATCAGTATTCAGCACATTACTGAATCGCATAGCCTGGGTAACCAGAACTGCACGGTGTAATTCTTCATCACTAACTTTCCCTGCGTAGTTGGACACACTTAGGGTGCCGGTGGCATCTGACAGAAACTCAACCTTAAAACCTCTGTGGAATGCCTGCCTAGCAGTGGTATCACAGCACATTTGGGTCATGTAACCGGAAATGGTAACAGTGTCAATATTCTTTTCCCTGAGCCAGGTTTCAAGATCAGTGCCTGTGAAACTTCCCGGGAGATTTTTCTCCACCAGATAATCATATTCTCTTGTTAAAACTTCGGGGAGGATCTCCCAACCATCAGTTCCCTTAACAAATGTTTCCGCGTTTTCCTGCAAGGCTGTGTGCTGTATGAGAATAATGGGAACATCACTGGACTGGGCTGAGTCCATGGCATTTAAAATGTTCTCCGGGCTCTCAGGAGGGTAAGTCAAGGGTAATTTCCCTGAGAAATATTCCTTTTGAACATCTATTATTAGCAAAACTCTATTCATATTACAATTCTCCAAATAAGTGGATTAGTTGAGGGTTAGTTTCAATTTATGTTTATGCACTCAATGATTTTTATAAATCAGGGAGGTATTTAACCTGTTCTAATACGTATTCCCTAATTTCACCCGGTTCTGGAAGGTCATAAAGAAGGTTACCATTTTCAACCAGTGGGCTGAGCAAAGTTTCGTATTTTCCACCACAGTAACAGCTTTCAACTACCTTTTCAACTGGTAAAAGCAGATCTTCATGGCACTCAGGACATCTTAACACATTTTTTTGCCCGGAACATTTCCCTCTTTTGGCCAGTGGCTCTCCATCCACTTCAACTATGTCCATGGAAAAATCAACCACTGGAGCATTACTGATGGAAGTTCCAATTCCATAGGCATCTACCAGGGGGTTCAACTTAGAAATTTCTTCTTCTTGAATACCTCCACTGACAAAGAATTTGACGTGTTGGAATCCTCTTAAATCAAGTTCCCATCGTGTTTCCTGGAGAATATGGTAAAAATCACCACGTCGCGAGGAGGGGGTGTCGAAACGAACTGCGAATAATTTTTCTCCCAGGGCTTCTGCCACACGTAGGCATTCGAATTTTTCATCATGGAAAGTGTCAATAAGTGCCACTCGATTAACATCAGGGTCTATCACTTCATCAAAGGCTTTCACTGAGTCTACAGTAGAGCCTATGCAGATTATAATGGCATGGGGAATGGTTCCCAGGGGGTCTTCTCCAATAACCTCCCCACTTTTAATGACAGAAACCCCATCACATCCTCCTATAAATGCGCTTCTTTCGATCATGGGTGCTATTGCAGGGTGCATTCTCCTGGCACCGAAACTCATCACCAGACGGTCACCTGCCAGTTTCTTGTAACGGGCAGATTTGGTGGCAATACCAGTAGCCTGGCACATCAGACCCAGAATGGCAGTTTCATAAACACAAAAGTCCTGATAATATCCCTCTATTTCCAGAACTGGTTGGTGTGGATAAAAAAGGGTTCCTTCCTTCATGGCCCGTACCTTAACTGGTAAATCTTTCAGAAGATGGGCAACTTCATCTAAACCAGCCAACACCGCCCAGGACCATTCATCTGGCAGGGACTTGGCCACAAATTCTGCTTTTACCCAAGGATTAATCCCTTTCTTTTCCAGTATTTCAAGGGTCCGTTGGAAGTACACATCAGTGACTTTACCCTCTTTGATCTCCTTTTCTCCAGCAATATGGAACATACTAAATACACCAACTTTTTATCAAATATTATTCACGAGATGCAGCTTACTTGCATCGTTAATAAACAATCAAAGACTTTCCCCCTGATAAACAGCATAAAACCCATCTGTATCGGCATAAACCGGTTTGAAACCGAATTTCTCGGCCTTTTCCATTGTTTTCTTAATATAATCTCTTCCCCATGCAGTGATGGCAGCGGCACATTCTAAGCGGTACCATCTAAAACGGGAATAACCATAAACTCCGTACATGGAGTTGGCCAGCCTTTTTAAGGCTTCCTGTTGAACATTCAAAATTTTCTTTTCCTCTTCATCCTTTGAATCCTTCATCATGGTTTTAAGGCGCACCCTTTCTGTGAGGATGTTGCCGATGATGGATGGAACGAAGCCAGGGGGTTCCTTAAGAAACATGTAACCTCCTTCAGGGGAGATATGGCACTTTTCGGGGTTGCATTCATCCACCAGGGTGTCAGGTGAGACGTTCTTGGAGATGATGATGCTGGGGTACAGGCTACGGAAATCGAAGTAAACAATGTTCTCATGCAATCCTTTAACCGGATCCTTTACATATCCTCCGGCGGCTCTTTTACCTTTCCGGTTGGAGTACTGTGATGAAGATGGCTTGTTGGGAACTAATTCGCCCTGTTCATGTGCTTTGCGTATAAGGTACCATTCCACCTGTTGGCCGGTGGTCATCCGGGCCAGATCAAAAAATGGTTGCCCTACAATACGGGTAAGTTCCAGAGTCAGTGGTATCATTTTTTCTGCAATCTCGGTGACAGCCACAGCATCATCCAGGGAGTAATGGCATAATTTTTCCAGTTTAGGGCCACAATCATCCCAGTACTCGTGGATCTCATCCCCGGGAATGTCATATTTTTCCTCACCGAAAAGCTCCAGATAAACCCTTTCCAGGGTGTAACGATCCAGTTGGAGGTAACGGCGCATGATAAGGTAAAGATCAATGTGAATTCTGCCCTTCACCAGGGCGGCGTTGGCAAACCCTCTCTTCATGAATTTGAGACTGGAACCATCAGTACCCAGATTCAGGGGAACATCCAGAAGAGCTGCCCTATCCTTGATATAGGGAAAATCAAAGTTGTCTGAGTTGTAACCAATGAGAATATCAGGATTTTCATCTTCCACAATTTCCACAAATCTCCTCAGCATTTCTGCCTCGTCTTTTAATGTTTCCACAAAATCTAGGGGAGATTCTGCAGTGGAAAGTACCATCCTCAGTCCCTGGTTACTGGAGAGACTGATCATGATGATGGGGTCGTCTTCTGCATTAGGCATGCCTTTAGGATTGTAAACTTCAATATCCAGGCTGAGAATCTTAAGATCTGGAAAATCCGAGTTAATGGGTCGAATATTCCCTTCCAACTCCACAACAGAAGTACTCTTATCTGAAGGAATACCTTTCATTTCAGAAGATTCAGTCTTTACTTCCACTTCCACCTCAGCCATGGGGAACAATCCCTTATCAATAAGATATCGGCGGTAGAATGGAATATCATGCTCTCTGATATCCTTAACCTGGCTTAAATCCCTTATTTTATCTCTTAATTTAGGAACATCCTGGGGATGCTTAAGTGTGACTTTTAAAAATTCTTTCTCACGACCAAGATCTTTCATTTTAACTTTTTCGACCTTTGGGATGTCCAGTTTTTTTAGTTGATCCAGGCAGGGATCCAGATCATGGGGCACCACGTATATGTAGGGTTTGAATCCTCCATCCATTACTATGATGGAATTTCCCCCTTGACTGTTTTTTTCTCTTCCGAAGAGCCTTACCACTGCTTTATCGTCCCTGGTAATGTAGTCGATGTCCAGGAGCACCATTCTTTTGGTTTCCATACAATCTTGTAATTTATTTGAATCAGGGTATATAATTTGTTAAATCTAATACTCGTAAATTCATCCGTTGTTTGCTATTAAAACCATGACAGAGCATATAATGCAGGGTAGGGGCATAGTGGTGGGAGTGACTCATGTCATATTATTCCCTTTATTTGATCATACATTGCAAGTGAAAAAAGGTGATTTACAGTGGGTTTGATATTGATATGATCATACTATGTTGTTAATTCTGCCATATATTTCAAGTGTAATATTGATAATAATGAGCAACAAGGTTAATTAACAGGGAATTATTAATATCTGTTTTACTAAAATCATATGTAAATCCTGTTTTGGATAATATAACACATTTGTGGAGCTAAATAAGAAATGCACCTTCAAAAAATGGATAAAAAGAAGCATGACCCCTTCCAGGTATCAGAACTTATTTACGAAGCTGATGCAGAAACTTTTGATTTTTTCTTTGGTAACAAGAAGAATACTTCACAAAAAATAGGAAAACTAGTACAGGAGGGGGATAATAACCTGGGTTACCAGCAGATCTACGTGGTAACCAATGACAACCAGGAAATAATGGGAGTTATGGTGTATTCTGCTGGGGAAAAAATGGGAACTATGAATGAATTAAAGGTTCTATTGCGTAATTTCAACATCCTTGACTCTGTAAGATTCATAATGATTGAAATAATTGACAGTATTTTCTTATCTAGTCTGAAAGAGGATGACTTTTATTACGCCATAGTAGCTGTAGATGAACACTTCCGAGGACAGGGAGTAGGTTCCTTTATCCTGGAAGAAGGAATAAAACTGGCCAGGGAAAAAGGATGTAAAAGAGCAGTACTAGATGTTGACATTGAAAATGATGGCGCTTTAAGGCTTTACGAGCGGTTTGGTTTTAGGAAATTTAAGGAAAGAATTTTATCTCTCCCGGGGTGGAAAAAGGGAGCTTTTAATATGGAATACTCCCTGAAAGAATAGATATTGTTAAGTTGACTTAGATATATTATTTAATAAGATCATACATGAAGTAGTTGATTTTAATGTGTTAGAATACTCTAGATGGATCCATAAACATGACTGAAATATCAAACAACCTGGTTGAGTCTCTGAAGACCATGGGGCTTACTGAGTACGAGGCAAAGGTGTACTCTGCTCTGGTACTGTTTGACCGGACAGAGGTCAAACAGGTTTATGAATACCTTAAAATGCCTAAACCCAGTGTGTATCAGATCTTGAAACAGTTAATGGATAAAGGTCTGGTGCAGGTAGTTAGTTCTAAACCTGCTATTTATCGGGCCACTCCTCCGAAGATAGCTCTCCGACACCTTACTGAAGTTCATAAAAGTGCAGAAGAACAAGCCTTGAAAGAGTTGGAAGATCTAGAAAAAAACCCCATGGAAACTGAAGATTCGGATATTATATGGACTCTTTTTGGTAGCAGTAACGTTGAACACAGCATGGAAGAGTTAATGTGCAAGGCTCGAGAATCAATGAAACTTATTCTTCCAGAAGAGTACCTGTATTTTCTCTCCTTCGTTAGGGGGAAGGAACTTGATATTGAACTTTTGATGTTTGTAAAGGATGCTTCTATTGCAGAACGTTATGAATTAAAGAACTTAAATGTCCACAATGCTTATGGATTAGATGTTGCAGATTTTGGTGTTATTCCTAAATATTTCACTGAAATTCCGTTACCTCCTGAGCAGTATTCTAAATTTATCCTAATTTCGATTGATGATAAGGAGTTTATGTATATACCTCCTTTTCCGGGGAAGACAAAGTCCGGTGTCACTTCAAAAAACCCATATCTTATAGTTCTGGTTGGTATATTGTTTGGTGTTGTATGGGAGCACACTCCAGAAGTGCCATTAAAATAGAATCATACAATTAATTATTCGTTATCAAATTATCTTTTTAAAAATCTTTTAAAACAGGTTTTTTTCATCTGTTAATGCTTCTTTTACAGTTTTTTAGAAAGTTTTCTTTTTTTAGCAATCTATACTCTTTATCATTATGGTAGTTTTTAAGCTAACTACTATTAGGAAAGTTTATAAGTAGGAACGGTAGTTATGTACATAACTACTATTGCTGTGGCTAAAAGAGAGGCAAGGAGTTCGTTAGATTGCATCTTTTTAAAACATCTATGGAGATTCGAAAACTCGAAAAGTCATTTAATGAAGAAATTCATTTAAGGGAGGGATATTATGAAGGATAACAATTTTTTATCCATGTTTACGGATGTTGTTAAGAATGGAGTTAAAAACAAAACCTCACTGGGAATAGCAGTAATTGGACCAATTGTTGTAATGATCATACTGGGCTATATAATCACCATGGCTGGAACTGCTGATACGCTGAATATTGGAGTTGTAGACCAGGATCAGGGACTTAGAAATATTAGTGTAGCTAGCAAGATAACTGAAGAGTTAAAAAATCAGGATGATGTTAATGTGATTTCCATTAACCTGGGTGATGTTAACAATTCGTTTAAGGACAGGACTATAGATGCTGTGCTGATTTTTCCTGAGAATTTCACTGTAAATGTCGCCCTGAATAAAAGTACAGAAATTACACTGATTGCTGAAGGCACAGACCAGACAAAAACCGCCCTTGTAAATAAAGCAGTCCTCACATCTGCCATGGAAGTAGCATCTCAAAGTGGCAGTACTGCCATGTCTGTGGAAATTAAAAATGAAACTTACTATGCCCAGGACCTAGGATTCGTAGATCTTTTCATATACCGTGTAATGGCTCTGGATACAATGCTCCTTTCCATGATTATTGCTCTTTTTACCATACTGGACGATAAAAGAGGAAACAGGTTTAAAAGGATGTCTTCTTCCCCAGTAAAAGCTGCTATTGCCTATACCTTAGGATGCAGTGTATTCGCTGCTATAATAGTGCCCATAGTGTTATCTTACGTAATTTATGTTATGGGCGTTACTATAGTGGGGGATGTGGTCAGTGTTGCATTAATTTTGCTTCTGATGGCTCTGTTAGGTGTATCCTTAGGTGTTCTTGCAGCAGCACTAGCTCGAACTGAAAGGCAGGCTTTTGGCTTGTTGGCTTTATTCGCAGTTTTACAGGTCTTATTCAGCGGCATGCTGGTGCCAGTGGCCCGATTTGATTATTATGTCCAGTGGATATCCTACATTCTGCCGTTGACTTATGGGTTGGATGCCCTGAAGAGTGTTATGATAAGGGGCTTCAGCCTGGGGGATGTAAGTACGGACCTCTTGGCCATATTCATTATAATCATTGTAGTTGTGATCTTGTCTGCAATTGGTTTAAGGGCGGGAAACAACTCAACCAAAAAGAAAGTTAATTAGGAGGAACTTGATTTTATAAAATGAAAAATAGGGAGTAAAGGGAAAGTGTTCAAAAAAATATTATTGTGGGGATGAACTAGAATCTAAACATGGATCTTTTCATTAAAGAATCAGGCCAGGAAAACCCTGAAACCATAATTTTCCTCCATGGTGGAGGTTTGGCTGGCTGGATATGGGATGAACAGGTAAAAACCTTCCAGGATTACCATTGCCTAATTCCAGACCTCCCCGAACACGGGCAGAGTGCAGAAACAAAACCATTCACCATTGCCAGTGCTGCTGAGATGGTAGTTGATCTCATCCAAACCCGAACGCGTAATGGAAAAGCCCATCTGGTGGGTTTGTCCCTGGGTGCACAGATCATCGTCCAGATACTGGCCACTCATCCCGAGGTAGTTGATCACGCACTCATCAATGGAACCTTGATTCATGGCATTCCCCACCAAGATGTACTTTTAAAACTTTTGAACTATACTTTTAAAGTTTATGAGCCGGTGAAAGACACGGATTTCTTTATAAAAGCCAACATGCGGACTTATAATATTTCTAAAAGTTATTTCCACAAGTTCAAGGAATCCACATTACAAATTAAAGCGGATTCATTGGATAGAATACTACACGAGAACCTGTTTTTTAAATTACCGTCTGGTCTGGAGAAAGCAAATGTCCCGGTTCTGGTTATGATGGGAGAAAAAGATTACAAAGTAATCAAGGAATCTGCCCGGGATTTAGTTAAGGTTCTTCCCAATTCTTCTGCTTATATTGTCCCTGGGTTGGGTCATGTTTGGAACATGGAATCACCCGAACTATTTAATCGGGTTTTACGTTCTTGGATTACTGGGAAACCTCTTCCAAATACTCTATGGGGTTTAAAATTTTGATTTTTTAAAATTTTTAATTAGGGTATTGATCAACTCTTCAAGCTATGCCCTATTTAATATCTGGGCAATGAATTTATCCTGCCTAGAATGAATAGGGACGTCGTGTGTCGTTTTTGTTAACCATAAGGTAATATCCGCTGTTTATGACATATTTCATAAACATGGGTAACAGGAAATCCTTAATACCTTTAGACTCATTTTCAGAAATAAAATTATCCACCAATCCTTTAAATTCTTCTTTGGTGGCGTTGGTGAAGAAAAATGCATCAGTAATTTCACGGTCCGGTTCTGGTTCTATAGTATAACACTTTATTTCTTTAATTTCCATTTTATTTCCTCCTCTAATGGCTTAATTGGTAGTATATGGGATTGAATACATCTGCATTGTTTATAAAATTATCCATTAACTGTATGTATTAAAAAGGAGCCTAGCAACTGAGATGGTAAGAGATAGAGGTTAAAAACACCTTTGGAACTTGTTAAAAAAGTTTTTAGAACATTTATGGCTAAAAACATTATTCGGGAGTGATTAAATCCTTAAACTCTCACCGGGGTTTATAACTGTTGATTATTTGGTTTGGATATTATTCTGGGTGCGCACTCTCCCTGAACCACAAACTATTTATATAATAAACTTCTTAATATCGATTAGTCGATATCGATAAATTGATATTGAATTTAACTAAAAGCTATTAGATTTATTTAAATCAGATATGGCTTGTTTACTGATATCAATTTAACGATATTATATCGATCGCACGATTAGAATAAATTCATAGAAAATGTAAATGGAGGTTATGATTTAACATGTGGGATGCATTTAAAAATCTTCACAATGAATTTCATGAAAAAATGGAGCAAATGCAACGATTAGGGGGTTTAAGGGTGTTAATACTCCATGTTCTGGATGAAAATGGTCCTGGAAATGGTGTGGAAATTATGGATGCTATCCAAACCCACCATGAATCCTGTAACATGTCCCAACGTGGCCACAGATCCCACTCCCGACCTTCACCCGGTTCTGTATATCCCATGCTCAAAAAAATGGTTAATGAAGGTCTCCTCATAAAACACGATGATGGAAGATATGAATTAACTGAAAAAGGAAATAAAATCCTCAATAGAATTTACGGGCGTTTTAAACCACAGGAAAAAATGGACCGTGGAGAATATTCCATAACCAAAGCATTAACCGAAATTGAAGGATATGTTTCTTATCTGGAAGATATTAAAGAAGAGAAACTGGTTCCCCATGGGGAATTAATAGGAGAATTGGGTGAAAGGCTGAAATCCATCAGGGAATCTCTCCAGAAAGAATAATTCAATCAAATGACCTGTTTAATTTAATAATTGGCCGATGATGATTATGCATTTCTATCTAGGTTAGCGAAAGCTCTGGAAATCATTCACTAGGAATTTAATATCTAATTAAACAACAACGGATTAATTATTGAGGTTAATAAATCAATAAAAGCTAAAATATGTTAATTAAAAGGTAATAAGTTTAATAATGGGCTAATAATTCCAATTAAAGGATAATTAACCTACTAAATGGTAAAAAACTAATTGGAGGGAAAAATGACTGAACACGCTATAGAACTTAATAACCTTACTAAAAAGTTCGGTGATTTCACAGCAGTGGATGGCCTGTCACTGACAGTGGAGGAAGGGGAAATATTTGGATTTTTAGGCCCCAACGGTGCAGGTAAAAGTACCACTATTCGAATGCTGTGCACCCTCACCCAGCCAACATCAGGATCAGCCAGGGTTGCCGGATTTGATTTAACTAAAGAATCAGACCAGGTTCGCCAGAATATTGGTCTGGTGGCTGAAAAGATGATCATGTACGACCGCCTAACTGCAGCTGAAAACCTAAGGTTCTTCGGAAAACTTTATTCCATGCCCAAACAGAAGCTTGAAGAACGAATCGACGAATTACTGGAACTGGTGGACATGCAGGAATGGAAGAACACCCAGATCAGCAAGTTTTCAACCGGTATGAAGCAGAGGATCAACGTAATAAGGGCACTTCTACCTGAACCAGAGATACTGTTCATGGATGAACCCACACTGGGCTTGGACCCCCAGACCACCTTTTCCATAAGGGATATAACCCGGGAAATCAACAAAAACGGGATGACCATTATATTAACCACCCATGCCATGACCGAGGCAGAAGCACTCAGTGATCGGGTTGCCATAATTGATCACGGTAAAATTGCAGCTTTAGACACGCCACAAAACCTTAAAAACATGATATCCCATGGGGATATCACGATCTTTGGTATTAAGATTGACAACCTGACCCGGGAACGCATTGAAAAAATCAGATCCCTGGAAATGGTCACTGCAGTGGCACAGCAGGATGATTATAGTTTAAAGGTAAGTGCTCAGGGAGAAGATGCCCTGAACCAGATCATTGACACCATAAGGGGTGAAAGTGGAGATATAGCCTCCCTTACCAACAGCAATGAATCCACACTGGAAGATGTGTTCCTGGCAGTGACCGGTAAACACATGCGTGATCAGGCCACTGAAAAACCAGTTAACACCCATCATGGTCACAGACCAGCACCCAAAACGAGGGGAAGGTGATATTATGGATATTATTAAAATTCTAACGGATAGTTACCATGTAATGGCTAAGGACATGCTGGAACTTAAACGCAACCGAATGTCACTGGCAGCCCTGTTTATGATGCCATTACTCTTCTTGGTCATGTTTGGATTCATTTTTCCCAGTGGTAGCACCCAGCAGAACATGCCCATGGGGCTGGTTAACCTGGACCAGGGCCAGGGAAGCAATGAATTTGTAGCACAGATGGAGACCATTAATAAAAATACCAGCTATATGAAGTTTCAAAATTATTCCAGTGTAGATGATGCTAAAACTGCAATTAACAAAGGAAAACTGTATGGAGTGTTCATCATACCTCCGGGGTTCTCTGAAAATTTAACCAATGGACAATCAGCTGATTTCACAGTATACATTGATAACAGCAACCCTCAGATTTCCATGCAAATCCAGCAGGTACTATCCAGCACAGTAAGTGGAATGAACAATATGAAGGCCGAGGCTAATGTAGTGGGTCTTGGTAAGGCAACAAATCAGTCAGTTAATCCACAGGCTATGATCTTCCCCTACATACCCAATATTCAGACCACAATACCGGGCCAAACAAATTACTTTAACTTCCTGGCACCGGGCCTTATGATCATGATCGTGATGATGAGTGTTATGACCGGTATTCCAGAGGCCATCTCCAAAGAGAAGGAAATGGGTACATTTGATGGAATGTTATCGGCACCAATCAGCCAGCTCTCGGTTATTATTGGTAAAACTGCAGCACTGTGTACCAGAGGTTTAATCCAGTGTATAATAATTCTGGCCATTGCCATAGTTCTGTTTGGAGTTACCATCCAGGGAAGCATCCTGCTGGCATTCTTCATGCTCCTCCTGGGTATATTCAGCTTCATAGGAATAGGAATAATGGCAATATCCATGTCCGGAGATCAGGCTTCAAGTACCATGATTGTGAACCTGCTAATGTTCCCTATGATGTTCCTGGGAGGGATTTTTTATCCAATTCAACAGATGCCCTGGTTCATGCAGGCTATTTCACAGGTAATCCCCCTGACTTATGCCGCTGATGCAATGCGTAAAATAATGCTATTAAATGCAGGTGTGGGGGATGTGATGAATCAAATAATCATACTGGTAGCGTTTGGAGTGGTTACCATGGCCATTGCAGTGCCACTTTTCAGGAAATCAATGACCAGATAAACGATAACCAGATAATGAAACCAATGGTTGTGACAAATAATGAACATGAAATGGGGTGAAATGGACTAATAAGGAAGAATTGGCTACTAATGGTAATGAATGGGCCAATAGAAAATATGTGCAGTTTAAAAGCGGATTAATTCCGCTTACTGTATTAATTTTCACTTCCACAATAATACCATGAATATTAAATAAATGCATCGAAATTGTTGGGCCTGTTGGCTTTTTAAAAACTCCAATGGCTTCAAAAAATTTAAAGAGGTGAAAGTATCATGAAATGTGAGAATGTAATCAGAAATGTTATTGAAACTGAGTGTGAGGATTATTATCTGGGTATGGTAGATTTATCCCGGGTTGAAAATTCCATAATTGAAAAATACGGGTCGTTAATTGATGAATACCCACGAGCAATCTCCATAGGAATAACTTTACCCTATATGATTCCGGATGAATTGTCAAGGACTAAAAAACAGCCTTATGATGTGACAAATTGTCAACTAAAATCCATCACGTCACATTTAAGCCGGTTAATTGAACAGGAAGGATACCAGGCACTGGCCATGCCCAAAGCCAGGAAAATGAATGATGCCTCCGATATATCCTTCCATGAAGTGGTGGCACATCTGGCAGATCTGGGGGAAATAGAAAAAAATCTACTGGTGACTCCAGAAGTAGGATCAAAGGTTAATTGGGGGACCATACTCACCAATGCTCCCATTTAAAATTATTTAAAATTTAGATTTATTTAATAAAATCTATGAAATTGAGCTGTTTTAAAAGGGGATGATAAAAATGCTAAATGGATTCAGGTTTAAAATGTTAAATCGAGAGGCTTCTTCACCAAAAAATAAATCTTTAGAAATCATAGAACATCTTAATCTTCATAATGGGATGGTAGTGGGGGATATTGGGTCTGGTGGAGGGTATTTCATCCATGAATTTTCCAGAAAAGTGGGAAGGGAAGGTCACCTTTATGCCATTGATACCAATGAAAACGCTCTTGATTTTATAAAGACTCATCTTCCAACGAACATTCAGAATGTGGAAACATTACTGGTTAATCCAAATGGGATAAATTTACCTGAAAAGAGTGTGGATCTATTTTTTTTGAGAAATGTGTTCCATCATATCCCCAATCAGACTGAATATTTTAAAGGTATTGGAAAATTTCTAAAAGATGATGGAAAAATAGCCATTATTGATTATAACAAAAGAAAACTCAGTTTCACAGGTCTTTTTGGACATTACACTCCTGAAATTGTTCTTTTAGATGTTATGAAACAAGCGGGGTTCTCCCTTCTGGAAAAATATGATTTTTTACCGGACCAGTTATTCATGGTTTTTGAAAAATGGCCATGAAAATGATTATAATCAGATTTAGCTTGAAGATATTCATTATTTATGGATTAAGCATTATTTAAATGGATTTTAAGAGTTCATTGGAATTAAATGGAAAGGTGGGTTTGTCATGTCTATCAAAACCTCAATCAAGGAACATTTCACTAATAACCATCTAAATATAATGAATCATTTTGAAAATGCCTTTTTTTTAAAAAGTCATTGGGATTATGTTTTCCAGGATAATTCGGAGCTTGCACTTTCAAATCAGGCCCCTTTTGAAGGTGATTCGAACTTAAAAAGAGGTCTTGGTTTCAGGAAATTTAATTGGGGAGATCTGGATGAATGTGCCTGTATGTTTAAAAACGTTTTTTCTGCTGATCCCTGGTATGATGAATGGGTATCCCTGGATCAATCCAGAAATTATTTGAAGGAACTCATTGAAAACCCGGTTTTTGAAGGATTCGTAATGTGCGAGGACTCTAAAATCGTGGCAGCCTGTTTGGGGCACCGGAGATCATGGTGGATGGGGAAAGAGTTCTTTGTAGATGAATTCTTTGTTGAAAATGGAAGACAGGGGAATGGTATTGGAACTAAAACAGTAGATTTCCTGGTAAACGCCCTTCGAGAAGGAGGATACACTCGCCTAACTCTTTTAACCAATAAAAACATACCTGCTGAGACTTTTTATCTTAAAAATGGGTTTTACACTAATGAAAAAAGAATGGTTATGGTTAAAGAACTTTAACTCATAAGGCAACTATGGTATAATGGGTTAATGTTCTATTTTTGATATTTTCAGCAGATTTAGGGGTAATTAATAACTGTTTATCTGGGCATTGTCACTTTATTCGCGTCCAAAGAAAATTATTTTTTCACAATTTTTCGGTAGCATTCTTATTTAGGGGATCTCCTTAACATAACTTCATATATAATATGTATCATATTATATAATAAGTTATATATAACAAGTTATATATTATTTTCAAGTGGAGATTATCATGTCACTATCATATGCTATGCTGGGTATCTTATCTTACGGTCCCCGAACTGGATACAGCTTAAAAAAAGTCTTTGATAAATCTATATCTCAGGTATGGGTTGCCAGTTTAAGTCAAATTTACCGTGAGCTATCTATATTGGAAAAAAAAGGTTATGTTTTTTCTTCAATTCAAAAACAGGATGATAGGCCTAATAAAAGAATTTACACTATAACTGATGTAGGGGAACTTACATTCCATGAATGGTTAAGGGATTTCCCGGATAAACTTTCTTATCCCCTCAGGGATGGTTTTATGCTCAGAATATTTTTCGGCTCGAAACTGGAGAAAGAAGAATTAATACTACAATTTGAACGATTTATATCTCAAAAAAAGGCGTATTTAAAGACTTTAGATGAACTTGAGAGTACTTTCAATGTTTGTTGCAACGAGTTTTCATCAGAATCTCCAGAAAAGGATCAACTCTTCTGGAACTTCACAATTAAAAGGGGTAAAATGACATTAAAAACCGTAATACAATGGGCTGAAGAATGTGTTGAGCAATTAGGAGAATATGAGGATTAAAGAAGGGGGAAGTTTAAAAATGAAAGTAAATGATGAAGTTTATGCCCTGGAGGCGACTAAAAACTGGAATTATGCTTATCTGGTTTCAGGTGAAGATAAAATATTAATTGACACTGGACGACCGGGACAGGGAAAGGGCATCATAAAAGAATTAAAATCTATGAACATCAACCCAGAGGATATTAAACACATCCTAATCACCCACCATGATGTAGATCATGTGGGAAACCTGGCTTTCCTTCAGGAAGAAACAGGGGCCTCGATATGGGCATCCCATGAGGACATTCCCTATATTTATGGTGATAAACACCGTCCTGGGCAAAAAAGAATAATATCCATGTTCATGAGGGTTAAAAAACCGGAGAAAATAATGGCCTATGAAGAAAATCAAACAATCTCAGGATTAAAAGTCATTCCCACTCCAGGTCATACTCCAGGTCATGTTTGCCTTCTTTATGAGGATGTTCTGTTTGTGGGAGACTTGGTTAGAACTTCCAAAGGAAAACTAGATACCATGAAATCCAGTATGAACTGGAATGAATCTGTTTTAAAGAAATCCATTGAAAAAATTGCGGGTTATGATTTTAAATGGATATGCACTGCTCATGGTGAGCCAGTCAGATTTGATAATGCGCCTGAAGAGTTATCAAAAATTGCGAAGATGATGAAATAATGGATATGCCTTCTTTTTAATACAGTTCAAATTAATTGAAACTCCACCTATGTTGCATAAACAATTGTTGCATAGGCAACATATTTATATATTAGTACTGGTAACTGTTAATTACACATTGGATTGTTAAAATTTGCATTGAATAATTCTAAATATTATTTAAAATTGCTTTTTCTGGTGTCAATTATGCGTAAATGTAAGAAAATATGCGAAGATGATCTTGAAGATATTCCATTGGGCATTTTTGCCTCTATAATCCACAGAACTCGGATGATGTATTTGAACAACGAGCTTAAACGTTTCAATGTTACTTCAAGTCAGTTTATCTATTTAATTGGACTTTACAGGAAAGAAGGTCAGACACAGGAAGATCTGGCCAATCATTTTTTTATAGATAAGGGAACTGTGGCTCGTGGTGTAAAGAAACTGGAAGATAATGGTTTCATCTGTCGAAGAACGGATCCAGAAAATCGCAGAAGATACCTTCTTTACCTCACAGAGGATGGAATGGCTTTAATGCCAGATATTATTAACATAATTAAAGATTGGGAAAATTCAATCAATGAAGATCTTTCTAAAGCAGAAAAGGAACAAATGAATGAACTTCTAAAAAAATTGACCATGAAAAGTTTGAACAAGTTACATGATACGGAGGAAAACCTGAATGAGTAATACTGTTTCTAAAGGGGGTAATTTGCCTCTCAACCCGTCAGAAGATAAAAAAGGACGTGGAATAGATTATAAATGGATAGCTCTATCTAATGTATTAATTGCATCCATGATGGGAACCATCAATGGTAGTATAACCTTGATATCCCTTCCTGCCATCTTTAACGGCATTCACATAGATCCCTTAACCTCTTTCCAGTACTTGCTTTGGATACTGATGGGATACGGCCTGGTAACTGCCACCCTGCTTTTAAGTTTCGGACGCCTGTCGGATATGTACGGTCGAGTCAAGTTATTTAAGCTGGGATTCTTGGTATTCACCATAGGATCCATCCTGCTTTACCTGACACCATCCACGGGTGACGCTGGGGCCATAGAGATCATACTCTTCAGAATAGTCCAGGCAGTGGGCAGTGCCCTAACCATGGCCAACAGTTCTGCCATACTCACCGATTCCTTCCCGGTAAGTGAAAGGGGAAAGGCCCTGGGTATCAACATGGTGGCACTCATGTCTGGCCAATTTATAGGACTCCTACTGGGTGGAATATTAGCGGTCTTTGACTGGAGATACATATTCCTGGTAAGTGTACCATTCGGTATTTTAGGAACAGTCTGGTCCACTTTAAAACTTAAAGAACTATCACTACGTGCTCCCAAGACCAAACTAGACATCTGGGGAAACGTAACTTTCGTCTCCGGTATAACCCTTTTACTTCTAGGGGTAACCTATGGCCTCATGCCCTATGGTAGCGATGCCATGGGATGGAACAATCCCTGGGTAATGGCCTCAATGGCAGTTGGATTCCTCCTCCTGGTGCTGTTCCCAGTGGTGGAAAGTAAGGTGGAAAATCCCATGTTCCGCTTGGACCTATTCCGGATAAAAATGTTTACCTACGCTAATGTTGCCGGTTTCCTCAGTGCGCTCAGTAGGGGCGGTATGATGTTCATGCTTATACTTCTTCTACAGGGAATATGGCTTCCCTTACACGGGTACAGCTATGAATCCACACCCTTCTGGGCAGGAGTTTACATGTTACCCCTCACTCTGGGAGTGATTATAATGGGACCAATATCTGGAATACTCTCGGATAAGTATGGGCCCCGCTGGATTGCCACTATAGGGATGGTAATGAACACCATAGGCTTCATTATACTGGCATCACTACCCGCCAATTTCAACTACTGGGAATTAGGTTTAACCCTGTTCTTCATGGGATTGGGAAGTGGAATGTTCGGTTCACCCAACAGTGCATCTATAATGAACTCAGTTCCTCCTCAGGAAAGGGGTGTTGCTTCAGGAATGCTAACTACCATAATGAACACAGCATTCACCGCGAGTATGGCCATTTTCTTCACCATAGTAATTGTGGGAATCACACAACGATTCCCTGATGCAATGGCATCATCTCTTGCCGGAATAGGTGCAGCACAATTGACCCCAATCCTCAGTAACATACCACCGACAGGAGCGTTGTTTTCAGCCTTTTTAGGTTACAACCCGGTTGAAACCATCTTAAGTAGTGTTCCATCAGCAGTGGTTAGTCAAATACCCTCTGCAACATTAACCACACTCACTGGAACTACATGGTTCCCATCCACACTGTCTGAAGCTTTCATGCCTTCTCTTCAGATTTCATTCTACATTGGAGCAGTGTTCTGTGGTCTGTCCGCCTTATTATCTGCCTTACGTGGGAAGAAATACATCCATGAGATGGAGGTAATTAAAATCAGTCCAGAAGATGATGTGGCTGATTCAGATAAAGTATCATAGTACGTGAGAAAAACAGGACCCTAAGGCGTCCTTTTTTTTTATTGAATTGGCTTTTTTTTGAGGGATAATGAGATTTACTGGGTGAATTGGGATGAACATCATGATGATAAACAAACCAAAAAATTAATTCATTACTAACTTAACAATTAAATTAACAGTTAACACCTATCCTTGGTTAAGGATTATTATGGGAAAACAAATGTTAAAAAGGGGGATAAATTAATGGAAATTGGAATCATCGTATATTCCCAAACTGAACATACCTATCTAGTGGCGGAGAAACTTCAAGAAAAGCTAATTGGGCTTGGAAACAGGGTTAAAATTGAGAATGTGGTACCTGAAGGTGAAGTACACCCTGGAAAAAAGGATATCACCTTTGAAACCCGTCCCAATATTGATGAATATGATGCACTGATATTCGGCTCTCCAGTGCACGCCTTTAACCTTGCTCCGGCAATGAAAACATATCTGGAACAGATACCATCACTCCAGGATAAAAAAGTAGCCTGCTATGTCACTAAGGGGTTACCATTTCACAGGACCGGTGGAAACCAGGCTATATCCCAGATGAAAAAGCTCTGCCAGTCTAAAGGTGGAACAGTCATGGGAACCGGGATCATAGTTTGGAGAGGAGGACGTGAAAAAGAGATTAACGAACTTATTGAACAGTTTATTATGTTATTTTCTTAAGCGGGGAATAACTGGACATGGGTTGAATAATTAAAGGTTTGAATAATAATGGATTACTATTAGGATTGATCGTACCATATGGAAATTGGATAAATTTTTCCCTTTAGTTACATAGGTCATGATAACTTTTAATAAGATAAATTAAAGAGGAGCATGCCATGAATACCATTCACTATGCTACTTTTTTAAGAGGAATCAATTTAAGTGGGAAAACTCGCATTAAAATGGCAGATTTAAAGGATGCTTTCGAATCAATGGGATTTAAAAACGTTGGAACAGTACTTGCCAGTGGAAATATAGTTTTTGACTCTGAAGATGAGGAGAATGAACAGATTTTAACCGAAAAAATAGAATTTGGGTTGAAGAATGTATTTAAGAGGGACATTGCTGTGGTATTAAGGGGTGTTGATCATCTAAAGAAGCTCCAGTCAATGAAACCATTTGAAGGAATTGAAGTGACACCAGACATTCGGATGTATGTGACGTTTTTTTCCAAAAAAGCACAACCCGGTACAATTACATTTCCCTATACTTCTCCTCAGAAAGGGTTCACTATCCTTAATGCAACTTCAACGGAAGTTTTCAGCATGGTTGATCTTTCCAGGGGGAAGGGGACACCGGAATTAATGAATTATCTTGAGAAAGAGTATGGATCAAATTTAACAACAAGGAGCTGGGGCACGGTCCTGAAACTTTTGAAGTAAATCTTATTCTTTTAAATTTCATTTTTTTGCAGGTAAATCCTAAAAAAGTTACTAATATCTAATCAATCTAAATCTAATGTTAAAGATACTATTCCTATCTATTAATCTTATAATTAGTAATAAATACGAATTAATGGAGGATAAGATAAAAACTAATAGTATTGGTTTTCTGGGCGTAATTATAACTTTATTATTGTTAATAAATCATTTAATTTATTCTGATTTCCAGCCAAGTGCAGTTTATGATTACATTTTCGGATTTCTTTCAACTTTTTCTTTTTACTAAATTTTTGAGTTTGGTGAAGAATGATTCGCTTATGATCTGTTCTTCTTCAATTTTTGATAAATCATCCTGCATAAAATAATACTGGGAATCAATTAAATCAACGCTTCTAATAACTTTTTCATATTCTCCTTTATCATTAATCTTCCTGGCTTTAACATTATCATTAAGCATAATATCCAGTATATGAATAATTTTTTTCTTTAAAACAGAATTTTCAACAGGAAAAGCAATTTCAACTCTTTTTTCAGTATTCCTGGTCATTAAATCACCACTGGATAAATACACTGAAACGTCATCTCCTGTACCAAAACAATAAATCCTGGCGTGTTCTAAGAACCGGCCTACAATACTGATAACTTCTATATTTTCAGTTTTGCCCGGTAATCCTGGAACTAAGCAACAAATACCCCTAACTATTAACCTGATCTTGACACCTGCCCTGGATGCTTCATATAACTTGTCAATCAATTCCCTATCAGTTAAGGAATTCATTTTCATGATGATATTGGCTGGCAGATTATTATGGGCTTTTTCTATCTCTTTATTAATTTTTTCGATTACTTTAGGTTTGAATCCAAAGGGTGCAACGAATAACTTTTCATACTCGCCGTTTAAGTTAGAAATTGCCATGTTTTTGAAAAATAGCATTCCATCTTCACCAATTGCATGGTTGGTGGTAATAAAACATAAATCCGTGTACAATTTAGCGGTTTTTTCATTGTAATTACCAGTACCCAATTGTGTAATATACTGGATGCTATTCCTCTCTTTTCGAGTAATTAAACAAATTTTTGTATGCACTTTGTATTCTTCAAAACCATACAAAACCCTGCAACCTGCTTCTTCCAATAAACCCGCATAATGGATGTTTCTTTCTTCATCAAATCTAGCTCTAAGTTCAATTAAGACAGTAACTTCTTTTTTATTTTCCCTTGCTTCTAATAAATATTTTATCACTGATGAAGACCGGGCTAATCTGTAAATCGTAATCTGAATGGAAATCACGTTTTCATCATTAGCTGCCTCTTTTAATAGACTTAAAAAAGGTTCCATGGATTCATATGGGTAAAATAGTAAGATATCTCTCTTTTTTAACTGGGAAATAAGCTTTCCTTCCTTAAAAGTTTGCGGTATTTTGGGATAATAGGGATTAAAGGATAATTTATGAAAGATCAATTGATTTACATCTTTAACATGATCATATAGTTCATACACATAAATCATGTCTAAAGGAATATTTGAGATTTCTACTTGATTTTTTTCGATGTTAAGTTGATGAGATAAGAATTTTGTTAAGCTGGGGTCTGTATATTTGTAGAATTCCAATCTTATCGGTGCTAAACGGGTTCTTTTCTTTAAAATTTTTTTCATGTACCCCCTGTAATCTTCATCTTCATCAATTTGTGAGTTAGATAAAGTAATATCTGCATTTCTAGTCACAGAAACAATGGTTTTAAATTCTATTTTATAATTTGAAAAGATTTCATTGGCATATTCGTATATTATTTTTTCTATCAAAATAAAGCGCATTCCATCATTGGGTGAATAAACAATCTTAGGTAAAGAGGAGGGAATGGGAATAAGCCCGTATAAGTTTTCTCCTTTATTTTTCATTATGCACATAACATTTAATGATTTGTTCAGCAAGTGGGGAAAAGGATGTTGAACATCGATAATTTGGGGAGATAAAACTGGAAAAATGTAGTTAAAAAAATATTTATTGATAAATTTAGTTTCGCTTTTAGTCAAATCATTAAAATCTAAATCATGGATGCCATGCTCTTTTAGGAGAGAATTAACAGATTTAAATACATCATCTCTACGTTTATACAGGAATTTGGATCTATCATAAATAGCATCCAATTGATCTTGTGCACTTAAACCAGTTTTATTATCCACATAATCTTCATTGATGAGGGACAAATCGTACAAACTTCCACATCTGACCATGTAAAATTCATCTAAATTACTTGTAAAAATTGACACATATTTCAAACGTTCTAATAAAGGAACAGAACCATCCTCTGCTTCTTCTAAAACACGGTCATTAAATCTTAACCAGGATAATTCACGGTTTTGGGTGAAACTATAATCATTTTTAGACATTTTGGCACCTATTTAACATTTTTTTAAATAAATAGCCTTCCCTAACACTAAATTCACTGATTTGCAGTTGGTCACAACCAAAGTAAGAAGCAATTGATTCAACTATTATTAAAGTGGGGACCAGAGTATGGATTCTGGATGGTTTAACATGTAATATTCGGTTATAGGTATCTTTATTATCATACTTCAATTCTTCTTTAAGGTGATTTAGTAGTTTTAAATCTATTAAATCATTGTTTTTATCTTGTAAATGTAAATCCACAATCATTTTGCCCATGGCACGGATACTTCCACCAACACCGCACATAAAAGGAATTTTTTCTTCATTAAAATCAATTTTATCTAATTTAGAGTACATTATTTCTTTAATCAAAGTACTCTCTTCTTCATTGGGTATCATTCCAGAAACATACTTATTATAAACCTTCAAAGAACCAAAGGGAATACTGTATTTTTCTTTAATTTTTCTGTCCCTAAAAATTACAACTTCAACACTGCCCCCACCAACATCAATTAAAATCCCATTATCTTTTTTAATGGTAGAAATAGATCCGCAAAAGCTTAATGCTCCCTCTTCCTCACCAGATAACACATCAATTTCAATATTTACTTTATTTTTAATAATTCCAATAACCTCTGCACGATTTTCAATATTACGCAGAGAAGCTGTGGAGAAGAAACTGTAATTTTTTATTTTGAAATAGTCCAAATCATTTTTCATTTCTTTTAGCACGGAAACTAATTTTTCAATCCCTTCATCGGTTAATTCTTCGTTCTTTATATAGAATACCAGGCCTAAATTTTCTTTGTTTGAAAACATAACGCTTATTTTATTATTTTCATAACGATAAACGTTTAATCGCACTGTGTTTGAACCAATATCTACGACTCCATACAACATTAAGCCCAACCTCATTAATGATTGAAACTAATCTTTTTTCTTTTAAGATAATTCAATTTAATAAACATATAAATGTTACTTTTTAGTGAATTGTATTTCACATAATGGGAAATAAAATATTAAAAATGAAATTTTGGATCTGTAAAATTTATATGAATATTCTGGATCAGATGATGTGTATTAAATCAACATACAATACACAGTATGTTTTATTTAGGTCAAACGAGTTAATAAAATTTACTTTAGTAGTATTTTAAGTGGCTAAACTATCTTTAACATAAAATTCATGCGAATATTTTTTATATAAAAATACGCACAGCAACATTTAATTGGTTTAAATATGATTTTTTTGCAAATACAAAGGGCATGGAACATGTGAAAAGGTTTGTTTATCAAATAGAATAAAAATAGTTGATGGAAAACCGGTATGGCAAAATGAAATGCTTTTTTTGTTATGCATGTCTAAATTATTTGTCCATAATATGCGGTTCAAATCAAATCCTCACGGATGTTCAGAACCTATACAGAGGAAAATGAAAGATATTCTCATCCTTATGCAACTGCAGATGATATTGCCATGCAAAAATGATTAAAGCCATGTCCAATGTTATAATAATTATGTGTATAATATTTTGATAATAAAAGTATCATTGATCCAATATTGATTTAGTAAGTATTATGATCCCGATTATCAGGAGTTCTCATGAAGAAAGTGTTCTTATGGTGGTTAATTGCAGGAAGTAAAGGTGGGGAAAACCGAGGTAGAATAATAGTTGAACTTAATAAAAGACCATATAATGCCAATAAACTCGCTGAAAAGCTTTCACTTGATTATAAAACTATCAGACACCATATGGACGTTTTGAAGGAAAATAATTTAGTTGAATCAACTGGTGAGAAATATGGTGCGTTATATTTCCTCTCTGGCGAGATGGAAAAAAATTATAGTGTATTTTTAACGATCTGGGAAGAATTTAAGGAAGAATAGCCAATAACTAATAAAAATGATAAAATTATATTAAAAGGATAAAAGGTGTAAAAATGTCAATGGAAATTAATATTTATGGGTTTTTAAATTTAATACCCACTTTGTTCGCTTTGATTAAATCATCGGCTTTAATAACCAGTATTGCCAATATCATCCTTTTAATTGGAATGCTCTATGTGTATCTGGAGAGATACCTTAAAGTAAAGTCCAAATTCACCACATCACTGGTTTTATTCTCATTACTTTTCCTGGTTCAAAACATATTATTTTCCATATATTTTGTATTTAATCTTCCTGAGACCTTAATTAATGCTTTGTTGCCTCTAATATTTTTAGGACTTGAATTCACGGCATTAGCACTGCTTTTAATGATAACGCGGGAATAATATTAGATTTTTTTTCTTTAAGTTTTTATTTACCAGTTAATATTTAATTTAAGCATTTTTAATCCGTTTTTATTTTTAATCATACTCAGATGGACTGAATAATTCGGAATGAATTTGGGTGTAAATCTGAGGAAACCATGAGGAAATTTTGGAAAAACTACTTTTAAAGGGTTAAACTACAATTAAGTAACGGTTAAAGACTTTAAAAAAATTCAAAGGATTCCATATTTGGTTCACAAGTAAAAACTAATCCTTTGAGTTAAAAATCCTAAATGGAGGTTAAAATATGGTAGATGTAAAAGAAATAAAATCATTAAAACTGACACCCTTCACCAAGATGTCAGCGGTGATATATGGAATATTAGGATTAATTGGAGCTCTTGTAATGTTGGTTGCACTCAGCATTATACAAGTTGCAGGAGTGTTACCACAAATAGGACAGTTCAATCTGGTAACTGGAATAGGAATACCTTTAATTATTCTACTTCCAATAGGTGCATTTTTCAGTACAATAGTGGCAAGCTTTTTCTCGGTACTGCTTTACAACACATTAGTACCAAGATTAGGTGGTGTAAAGTTAGAACTAGAGGGTAATGAGGTGGAAAAAATTCCAGTGATTTCATTTTCCCTGATACTATCTGCTATCGGAGCAATATGGGCTTTTATTATTGGTTTAGTACTATCGGCAGTGATTTCACCATTATTCTCACTTATAAGTGCAATCAGTGCCTCACCTGCAGCAGCCAACATAACTGCTAACATAACCAATGCTTCCGGAGCAACCATACCTACCGGGGCAGAAATTGGATCAGCAGGGATAGTGGTGTCCATTGTTTTAATAATCGGACTACCCATAATGGCATTTGTGTTCGGATTCATTTGGAACGCTTTATTTGCACTATTCTACAACTACATAGTCACCAGAGTAACTAAAATCCAGCTAGAATTCGGTCAAATAACTGAAAGCTTGCATGAACTTAAACAAATACCAGTAATACCCACTGCACTGGCAGTTGCACTCGTATACACTCTATTAGGGCTTATATCTGGCATCCTGTCCGGTAACTATGGAGAATTCATATCTAACTTTATAATCTACTTCATAGAAACAGCCTTAATCGCGCTCCTGTACAACTACCTGGCACCTAAGATTGGTACCATTAAATTAAATCTAGAATAAATCTAGATTAATTTATTTTTTTTTATTTTAAGGATTAACAATATTATGGGGGGTTAAGGAGATAATGAAAGCAGTATTATACACAAAATACGGGGCACCCGATGTTCTTCATCTGGAAGATGTTGAAAAACCTGTTCCAAAAGATAATGAAGTATTGATAAAAGTACATGCCACTACAGTAACTGCAGGTGATGTGAGAATGCGAAGTTTCAATGTCCCTCGCTGGCAATGGCTCTTTGCTCGAGTTTACTTGGGCATTATAAAGCCAAAAAGACCGATTTTAGGGATGGAACTTGCTGGTGAAGTTGTCTCGATAGGTAAAGATGTAACATTGTTTTGCAAAGGTGACCAAATCTTTGCATCAACCGTATCCGCGGATTTCGGTGGTTATGCCCAGTACAAATGCTTTCCAGAGGATGGTATGCTGGCAATTAAACCTACCAACATGACCTTTGAAGAGGCTGCAGCCGTCCCTGTAGGTGGCCCTACAGCATTACGTTTTTTCAGGAAGGGAAATATTAAAAGTGGACAAAAAGTTTTAATTTACGGAGCTTCCGGCAGTGTAGGTTCTTTTGCAGTTCAACTGGCCAAGTACTTCGGTGCAGATGTTACTGGGGTATGCAGCACCTCTAATCTGGAGTGGGTGAAGGCACTAGGGGCAGATAAAGTAATTGATTACACCGAGGAAGATTTCACCCAGGGTGATGAGACCTATGATTTTATTTTTGATGCAGTAGGCAAAGTTTCATCTTCAAAAAGTAAGAGAGCGCTTTCTAAGGATGGTGTTTTTATTTCTGTTTTGACTTCTTCTGATAAGGAAAGAATTGAAGATATTATCTTCATCAAAGAGCTAATTGAGGCAGGAAAAGTAAGAACAGTAATTGATAGGGAGTATCCGCTGGAACAGATTGTTGAGGTCCATAGGTATGTGGAAAAGGCCATAAAAAGGGGAATGTGGTCATAAAAGTAGAACATGAATGTTGAAAAAATAAAGGATGAGGGGATAAAATGACTAATGAAAGATTTGATTTTGGAGGGTCTCGTTTATTCGAAAACTTCCCCTGGATTTTAGGAATGGTATTTTTTATAGCCAGTATGGGATTATTTTTTTATTTTAAGTCACCATATATTCAGATATTGGCATTACCTCTACTTTTGCTATCTGCAAATTTTTTTATGGGAACGTATGTGACCCGGAATTTTTCAAAAACTGATAATATGACACTTCCATTTGTTGATCTGTTTTCCTCAGACGAGGACCTTATTCTAGATGCTGGGTGTGGTTCTGGCAGGGCCACTATAGAGTTGAGTAAGGTTTGGAATAAGGGGCAGATCGTGGCTCTAGACCTTTTTGAATCAGGAGAGGATATCGCTAGTAGAAACTTGCTTGAGGAAAACCTGAAAATTGCCCGAATAACTGAAAGAGTTCAAGTAGTAACGGGAGATGTTTTAAATCTTGAATTTGATGACAGCACCTTTGACACGGCAGTTAGTGTCCTTTTATTGAATAATTTGGGCAAAGCAAAACTAACCGGATTGAAGGAACTGTACCGTGTGCTTAAACCCGGAGGAAAAATATTGATAATAGTTCCCACCTTCAACCTACAAACATTCGCGGTTATGAGCTTTTTAACTTTAATACTCACCACCAGTAACGAATGGCGGTCTCTTTTCCAGCAGGCGGGGTTCAGTCTTCTTGATGAGGGAAATATCAACTTTGGAAGATTTTTCCTGTTACAGAAATAGGTGTTGAAACATAATAGAAAAAAGAAAAGGTGAAAAAAATGGAAAATAAAGAAAATGAAATTAAGAAGGCATTGCCCATGAAATCTCTCTTAGTTTTGTACTCATACCACCATCATAACACTGAAAAGGTCGCTAAAGTTTTTGCTAAAGTCCTTGATGCAGAAATAAAAACTCCACAGGAAATAAAACCTGAAGAACTTCAAGAATATGATCTAATAGGCTTTGGCTCAGGGATTTACAGTGCAAAACACGACGAATCTCTACTTGAACTTGCCGATGAGCTACCACAAGTCACTGGTATGAAAGTATTCCTTTTTTCAACCGCGGGAATAACGGGAAAGTCCAAAGCAGCCAAAGATCACGCCACACTCAGGGAAAAATTCGAAGCGAAAGGTTACGTAATTGTGGATGAATTCCAATGTAAAGGTTTTAACACCAACAGTTTTCTTAAACTATTTGGGGGAATGAATAAGGGCCGGCCCAATGCTCGTGATCTTAAAGATGCAGAAGAGTTTGCATGGAATTTAGAAAAATCACAAAACTCATAGTTACCATTCATTTATGGATAAAATCATGAAAAAGTGCAGATAATCCTTTTAACATGGGTTAGCCTTTTTGTTAAATTAATTAGGGGAAATGTGTTTGAATTGGATATGAAAGAGTTTTTATATTACTTTCTTTAATAAAATTTTTAGTGAAATTCTAGATAAAATAAGGTGAGAAACATGCAAAAATATGTTCTGTTAGGAAATTGGACAGATAAAGCACGTGAAACTTTTTTAGAAATCCCAGAAAGAGTTAAACTAACAAAAAAGATAATAGGAGAACTCAAGGGAAGTATAGAGTTTTTCTTTACCATGGGTGAATACGATTTTGTTGCCATCATTGACATGCCCGATGAGGAAAGCATGGTAAAATATCTTTTTAAAGCTTACGAAGCACGATATATCACCATTAAGACCCTCAGGGCATGGACTGATGCAGAATTTGCCGAGATGGTTTCTGAAATATAATTAAAGATCCATTAATCATCATAATATTCTAAATCACTCTACCCTTACATCATTCTATACTATACATCACCCATTTATTTTTACAAACCCTTTGCAAGGTTTTAAGCATAATCCCTGCCTGATGAAGTAATATTTGTATTTCTGTTAAATGAAATTCATGTTTTAAGTGTATCGGGTTATGACTATATTTTTAGTATTTTTATTCAGTTTAGTATTCTATTACTTTAGGCACCATACCTGCAACCTTAACACACAGTTCAACATCACTTAATGTGAAGTTACTTTTAGTGTAATTTTTTTCTCTGTTAATTTCAACCAGTTTTTTATAAAAGGTTTTTGCATCAACCTCTGACACTTTATCCACAGTATCAACTCCAGAATCCAGGAAAATCCTTGCAAAAACAGGCCCCACCCATTTAATCCTCACCAAATCTGTTAATTTTGTTAATTCCAGAAGCACACTATCATCTATTTTAAGCTCTAAAGCTAACTTTTTTCTATCTGCAAGTGTTTTTACTTTTCTAAATAAATGAGCAGTGTTCTTGATTCTGGCACTGTTTAATCTATTGAGAGTTTCTTCTTCAATACCTGGAAATTTATCCAGATTAACGGGATTGGGAGTGTAACTGTTAACTTCTCTTCTTAAAATCAGGAGATAATCTTCAGGTAAATCTGATTTTGTGGCAAACTCCCGGGCTTTTTTAGGAGTTTTCAATAAATTGACAAGATCATGGAGGTTACAAACTCCGTTTTCTTTTAAAACCTCGAATCTTTCATCAAGATGGTCTTTCAATATTTTTCGGCTTGGTAAAGGCTCAGAATCCTTTAATTCCTGTTTAAACTTCTTCAAATTAAACTCTTCAAGGTCAATATGGTAATTTTCAACCATGTCAATCCCCTCACTGTCTCTTCATCCACTTTATCCGTTTTTATTTCCCTTTTTTATTCTATTACTGTTCTTCTTGGGTTTCATTTTTTTTCATTATTTCTTCTGGTTTTCATTATTTTTATTCAAATGTTTCCGCAGTCTCTCTAAGATACCTGCGTATAGCTATGTTCTGGGTGCATTTTTCTTCACATTCACCACATTCTGTGCAGAATGATGCACTGCCCTGTTTAGCTTTCAGGAATTTGTAATTTCCAGAGGGTTTTTCCATGTTCTGGTATAGATAAACATCATTCAAGAGGTTTAGATTCAGGGGAATGTCCACACCCTCTGGGCAGGGCATGCAGTAATTGCAGGCAGTGCAACCAACATGGGTCCTGGCTTGATATTCCTCTCGAACTTCCTGGATCAGTTTCCTCTCATTATCAGTTAAACTACGGGCCTGACCCTTTTCGGCAATGGATAGATTCTCAGTAACATCTTCCATGGAACTCATACCACTTAAAACCACATCCACCTTACTCTGATCCCATAGGAACCGTAAAGCCCATTCTGCTGGTGTTATTTTAACAGGGGCGCTGTCCCATATGGCCTGAATATCTGGGGGGATGTTTTTTGCCAGGCAACCACCACGCAGTGGTTCCATGATAACTGTCCCCAGACCCTTAGATGCAGCGTATTCTAGTCCTGGTCTTCCTGCCTGAAAGTTCTGATCCATGTAGTTATACTGAATTTGGGAAAAACTCCAGGGGTAGGCGTCCACAATTTCCTTGTAGAGTTTAAGTTCATCATGGAATGAAAAACCAGCGTATCCGATCCTACCATCATCCAATGCAGAGTCCAGGAACTGGAAAACATCCAGTTCTTTAAGGTTTTCCCATGTACTGTGACCCAGACCGTGCAGGAGGTAGAAATCAATCCGGTCCGTTTGAAGCCTCCTGAGCTGTTCATTTAAATAATAATCCATGTCTTCCTTTTTCTGGATGAGCCAGCTGGGTAATTTAGTGGACAGGTTAACCTGATCCCGGTAACCATCTTTGAGGGCACTTCCAACTAGGATCTCACTCATACCTCCCTGGGTGGCAGTGGCACCGTGGTAGGGATAGGCAGTATCCACGTAGTTCACACCACTGTCTATGGCATGGTGAAGCATCTTGGTTGCCAGGGATTCGTTTATTTTTTCAGGGTTGCCCTCCAGTATGGGGAGGCGCATACATCCAAATCCAAGTATTGACACTTTTTGGCCGGTTTTTCCAAAATTTCGGTATAACATGGGTAAAGATTCTCCTGTTAGTCTATAAAATCTATAAAGTTATTTTCAACATTTTTTTTGTAGATGGTAAATTAAATATAAAAATAAGCTTAATCAATGAGCTTAAGTTTAATCAATGAGTTTAATTTATGTTATTTATTTAATTCCTGTTTCCATTAACTGGAAATCCGCCATAAACCTTTTAAAAAGTCTACAAATGGCTAAAGTAATCCATAATCTGGAATGAAGTGTTTTATGATTGTCTGGCGACTTATGAATCTTTGAATAGGACACTTTCCACAACCCGTCTGGTTCTTGATGGTCAATAAACCATTTTAATGCATTTTCAATATCCGGATCTTCTTTGGAAAATCCCATAATGGAAAGTGAATCCAGTGCAGAGACCAGGTTAGTCCACCAGAATGGATACTGGAATCTCAACCAGTTATCCGGGTGTTGATAGGATGTCCAGTTATCTTTTTTGAATAACATTGACTTTAAGAGTTGGGCTGCAGTTAATGCTTCTTCAGACTTTTTATAGTGGGGATGTACAGAAAAGGCCCGTAAAACCATTCCTGTGCCTGCAGCAGAAAAAGGTTTGGATTTATCAAAGGACTGGGCAGTTTTTCTTTTGATGTTGGAAGTTAAATCGTTAAGTTCCCTACGGGTAAGATGAGGGATGCCAATGATACCCGGACTGCCAATTACCCAACCACCATCATCCTGCCTCATTTCCAGAAGCCATTTGAATCCTTCTCAATGCGGGGGTCATCCTCATAACCCGCCTTAATCAAAAGGTACATTATTGCCCCAGTATAATAAGGGGAGTATTGATTGGCCAGAATTCCTCTGATATCTCCTTCATCATTTTGACAGGAAAATACAAATTCAGCAGCTTTTTTAATGGCAGTATGGGTGTTATTCATCTGGTACTGCTGAACTAGAAATCTTAAATGTTTCCAGGTCTCAATTAAGGAATATTTAACTCCTGAATTTTCATTTTTTTCACCCCTCACCTTCCACGAGCCGTTGATGGACTGTTTTTCTATTATTTTCTGAACTTCAGGTAAACTCCAGATATAGTCAATGGATTGTACTCGTTCTCCCAACAAGTCTCTATTGACGAAATAAACAATTGCTTTATCATCTGATTCTAAAAGTGGTTTTACAGGATTAAATTTAAATTTTGGTATTAGATAATCCATAAATACTACCTCTAATTCATTTAATAAAGCTAGTGTGTGTTTGTGTAGGGCTTTTTTTATTTTGCAATCAAAAATACAGGGTAATGCATTGACTGGAATAATTGTACTCTTATTGCATGTATCCTGTTGCAAGTAATCTTGTTGCAAGTACTCATATCGCAATAATATTATGTTGAATAACATTATTTAGCATATGTTGATTAAATAAAGATCATGTCAACTAAAGCCGCTTTCATATTCGTTGCACCGGAAAACGATCCCAAACAGCATCGTGCAGTAATTGATTCACCAGTGATTGAACTTTCGGTGGTGGGTGTGAAAAACTATGATGAAGCAGAAAAGGTTGCCCTGGACCTTGTTGCAGAAGGAATAACAGCCATAGAACTGTGTGCTGGGTTTGGAAGTGAAGGAACAGCCAGGATTGCCAGGGCAGTGGAGGGGAAAGCAGTGGTAGGGGTAGTACGTTTCGATCTGCACCCTGCATTTGACCATAAAAGTGGGGATGAACTTTTTTAATTTAACCCATAAAACAACACTCCCTCCCCCTATTATTTTATGGAAATTCTGCATTTTAAGAAAATTGTCTGGTGGAAAAATCAACACAAATAGCATGATTAGAACTAAACGATTAATAATTAAGCCATTAACCGGTGATGAATTGAAAAAACATATTGCTTCACCTGAAGAGTTGGCTAACGGCATGGGTTTGATACCTTCGCAAACATTGGCTGATGAAAATACCAAAGAAGCGATAATAAATGACCTGTTACCCAACCTTGAAGATTCAAATAAAGATCCTTTGTTTTATACAATGTGGATGATTATAGAGAAAAATAAAAGGGCAATTGTTGGGGGAATCTGTTTTCATGGTGAACCTGATAAAAATGGAGAAATTGAAATTGGATACGGAACAGACTACGAGTATAGAAATAAAGGTATAATGACTGAAGCCATAGCCGGATTGATTCAATGGCTTAAAAACGATAATAGAGTTAAAAAAATCAGGGCCGAAACTGAAGCGGATAACATTTCATCAGTCAGAGTATTAGAGAAGAATCATTTCAATGTCTTTCAAAGTAAAGATGATTCAGTAATCCTTAAATTAGAATTGAAATAGATTATGTGCTGTTAACAGATGAAAATTTGTGGGATGGGGTTGGACTTCAGGGAGTAGGTCATTAACAGTTTAATTTATCTATTTATTCAAGAAACCATCTTTGAATTTGAGTAAAATCTTAATGATAATTTTGTGTATAATATGGGGTGTTTATATGAGAGTATTCAAACGACCTGGTCCGGTGAACACTGATGAACTGATAAAAATCCTTAAAAAAGTATCATCTGAATATGGGACAGTGGTGGTTGCATCGGTCACTGGGATTAGTGCAGTTAAGATTGCAAAAACCCTGAAAGATAAGAAAGTAGTCTGCGTTACCTGTCCTCAGGGTATGTACTGGGAAGTGGAAGAGATGGATAAAGATCTCTTCGCGGAAATACCAGAACTTAGAAAAGCACGAGATGAATGGGTTAAAAAAGGTTTAAAACGAGTCCCAATGAATATAACATCTGAAAACAGGGTTCAACTGGATCGATTGAATGTTGAAATTGTTCGTGGAACCATACCTCTTTTTGGACCAACTTTTTCCATGCGCCTGCACTTACAAAGACCAAGTTCCCTGGATGTAATGGCAAAAACACTGGAATTGATTTCCCCAGGTACGCTGGTATCAATGGAGGCCGTTTTGATGGCAACTGATGCTGGGGTGATTAAGGAAGATGAAATGGTACTGGCCTGTGCTGGGACAGAAATGGGCCTGGATACCTTGTGGGTACTTAAAAGCTGCGCATCCGCCAATTTATTCCACCCTTCAAAGGGTTTCAGATTTGTAGAACTATTAGCAAAACCAGGTATTGCTTTAAATCCAGATATAAATATAGAATACTTGCGGTAACAGGATTAATAAAAAAATAATACAGTAAATAGATGTATGAGGGGGTTATATTTCTAAATATATTTTTTTACTTATGGATTGATTTTATTTATGTAATTAACTCTAAATAAGCTTCAGGTGTTAATAATGAAGAAATGGTATCAAGAATTATTCACCAATTATGCTGAAAAATATGAAAAAGAAGTATTCACCCAAGGAACCATGGGAGAAGTTGATTTTCTGGAATCAGAGATTAACTATGATAAGGGGTGTAGAATACTGGATGTGGGATGTGGGACAGGAAGACATGCCATAGAACTTGCAAAACGCGGGTACTCGGTTACAGGTGTGGATTTATCAGAAAACATGTTGAACAAGGCCAGAGAAAAGGCTATTGATGCAGGAGTTCCCATCGATTTTCAAATTGCAGATGCCAGAAACCTCCAATTTGAGGATGAATTTGACCTGGTTATCATGATGTGTGAAGGTGCATTTTCCTTAATGGAAACAGACGAGATGAACTTTCAGATCTTAGAATGCGCTGCACGTGCCATAAAAAAGGACAGTAATCACAGTAAACTTATATTCACTACTTTAAATGGGCTTTTTCCATTATTCCATTCTGTGAAGGATTTTATAAATTCCAATATGCTGAAGGGGGATTCCTCCCTTGAAAACAGCTTTGACCTTATGACTTTCCGTGATAAATCCAATGTGGAGATGGTTGATGATGATGGTAAAACCATGATTCTTGAGTGTGATGAACGATATTACGTGCCTTCTGAGATCACATGGCTCTTGAAGTCCCTTAATTTCAATAAAATTGATATTTGTGGATGTAAACAGGGCGAGTTCAGTAGAGAAGATCCATTGACCACTGAAGACTATGAGATGTTAATCATAGCTGAATATTAGGAAATGCAAATTGTGATGTAAAGATCATAATGATTCAAGTTTCCCAACTTTTAGGCATACCATTCAATACAGATATATCATATTTTGCGGAATTATGGCTTAAATTAGCCCATATACTTCCTGAATATATGATCATCAGGGTCAATGAGTGGATGCCTCTTTTTTTAAGTTTTCATTACCATTAATCAAATTTATTATTTTTCGCATTTTTCGCAATGATCACCAGTAGCTCCATAACTATAAATAGTACCTTGCATTATACAGTACCTTGTAAGATGCAGTGATTATCATGAACACACAATTTAAAAAAGGTGTGCTGGAACTGTGTGTTTTGGTCCTCCTTGACAGAAGAGACTGCTATGGTTATGAAATGGTTGATGAAATCTCAAAGAGCATTTCCATTTCCGAAGGAACCATTTACCCTCTACTTAAACGGTTAAGAAAGGAAAAAATGGTGACTTCATACCTAAAAGAGTCACAGGATGGCCCTCCGAGGAAATATTATCGGATAACTGACTTGGGAAATGAAAGGAAAGAAAATTTGGTTGCTGAATGGGATGAATTCTCCATTGGTGTTGACAATTTATTGCATCCTAAAATTATGAATAATTCGGGGGATACTACGGATGAATAAGGATGAATATATAGAAAAACTCAAAAAACTCCTGAAAAGATTACCAAAGGAGGAAAGGGAAGATATTATTTCGGATTATGAAGAGCATTTCATGATAGGTTTGGAAAAGGGCAGAAGCGAAGTGGAGATATCAAGGGCTTTAGGAAGTCCGAATAACGTTGCAAAACAGATTAAAGCAGAATACATGGTTAAAAGGGCTGAAGATAAACAGTCTGCTGGTAGTATGTTTGAAGCAATACTGGCTGCGGCTGGGCTTGGAATATTTAATCTAGTCTTTGTGGCAGTACCTGCCATGATTTTGGTAGCAATTTTATTAACATTATTTGTCTTGGGAGGGGCCATGGTTTTTGGCGGGATTTACTTGACACTGGCCAATGTAATACAACCAATTCTACCACACTATAATTTTAATATGGTAACCGATGGTGGAATTCTTGGCATTTTTGCAGGAGTGCTGGGTGGTATCGGTCTAACCATATTAGGTCTGGCCTTACTGGTGGGCCTGGTATATGTAACTAAAGTGTTCTATGGATTGGCAATTAAATACCTTAAAATGAATGTAGGGATTATAAAAGGACGTAAATAAAATATTTAAAGCATGGGAGTTAGTTTTATGAGAAAAATTCTTTGGGAATTACTTGCTGGCACTAAAGGTGGAATAAACCGTGCCAGGATTATAGACGAACTTAGAAACAGACCTTATAATGCTAATCAACTCGCTGAAAGACTTTCTCTTAATTATAAGACCGTCAAATATCATATTGAAGTTTTAGAGAAGAATGATATTATCACTTCTACTGGCAAAGGATACGGTTCATTATACTTCCTTTCAGATAAAATGGAAGAAAATTTTGATATTTTCATCCAGATCTGGGCAGAATATAGGAGATCTGATACTAAAATTTATTATGTAAATGATAAAATGGCAGAACATGCTCCTTTAGAAGTGATTCATTACTGAATATTTTTATTTAATTTCTCTTTATCTTATTTTTTTTATCTAATTTCTTGATTTTATTCTCTTTTTCTAATTTTAGTTGCTATTTGAAAATATTTAACCTGTTATTTTTCATTGATTAGACATTTTTTTTATTTTAGAGATTTAAAACCTTAAAAAGATGATTTATGTTCATTATAGTTATTGAAATTCGATTTACTTATTTTATGTGTATTTTTATCATTTTTAATTTAGGATATTTCTTAAATTTTGGGTGAATTTGGGTGTAATTTGCAGGGAAATACGAGCGAACTGGAATAAAAAATGGGGAAATTATGGGGAAATTATGGAAAAAACTATTTTTATAGGTTTAAACTACTATTAGGTAATAAATAATATGAATTATCTAAAAGGAGGTTATATAAAGAGTTACTGTGCAAAAAATAATTTATAAAGATTAAATGTCCCGATGAAAGTGGGTTTGGTGAAATGTACATCACCATTTTTGATTATAACCGCCTCCAATAATTCCCTGCTGGAGTGACATTTGTATCTAAATATGTTTATATTTTGATTTAATTTGAAATATTTGAAATTAACAGCTTAATATAAAAATAATATTCTAAGGGTAGATTTTTTTCATAAAACTAACCAGATTGAACTTTTCAATAAATAAACTGTACTAAAATAGAAATTTAGGTGATAAAATGTCATTTATTAAACTTATGGCAAAAAATCCCTTCCGAAACAAGGCACGTCTGGCATTAGCAGTCATAGGAATTGCTATTGGGATAGCCACTATCGTAGCATTGGGAATGGTAACAGAAGGGCTAAAGGTAAGTCTTGAAGAACAGCTAAAAGCGGGTGGAGCGGACTTTGTGGTGATGAAAAATACCACTTCAGAATCCTCATCAGCATCGTACACCATTAAAGATAACAGGGTAGATGAAATCAGTAAGATGAACGGAGTTAAACAGGCAGCTGGAATTTACACCAGCAGCAGGGTGGTGGACGGCAACCAGCTGGGCTTGGCCGGTATGAATCAAAAGGATCTCAACATGCTGGGAGCCAAGATGACCCAGGGAACTGCTTATGCAGATGATAAAAACGAACTAATACTGGGCAAACTGGCTGCAGAGAAGATGAACAAGAAAGTTGGAGACACAGTTACTTTAAACGGCAATAAATACACCATTACTGGAATATTTGAAACTGGAAACAAGGAACTGGATGCCACAGGAGTTTTACCCTTGAAAAAACTTCAGGTAATGGATGAAAATGAGGGTAAGGTCCATTTTATCTATGTCAAAATCAACAACGGCGCAGATTTAAAAACTGTGAGTCAAGGCGTTGAAAAAGCATATCCTGGTGAACTAACCACCATTGCGTCAATTGAAGACTTCCAGAAATCAAACGACAGTTTGAACATGGTGGAAACAGCATCAATGGCAATTTCTCTCCTGGCAATAATTATTGGGGGAATTGGTATCATTAACACCATGATCATGTCTGTATTTGAAAGAACCAGAGAAATCGGTGTTCTAAAAGCAGTAGGATGGAAAAGTCGTAGAATACTGGGAATGATACTGGGGGAATCAGTAGTATTAACTCTCCTTGCAGGTATTGTGGGAATAATTCTGGGAGTAATTGGAATCGAAGCCATTATAAAACTTTCAGACATGGCTATGGTGTTAACCTTCACCCCATCCCTGGCTTTGAAGGCACTGGGAATAGCAGTAATTGTGGGTATAATCGGAGGAATATATCCGGCCATAAGGGCCAGCAGGTTACCCCCAACGGAGGCATTGCGCTATGAATAATGGAAACATTGTGGAAATAAAAAATCTAAAGAAAGGATATGATAAAGGCAGAATAAAAGCTTTAAATGGAATTGACCTGGAAATCAGGAAGGGAGAATTTGTATCCATTATCGGACCATCCGGTTCAGGGAAATCCACTCTCTTAAACATGATTGGGGCCCTTGACACAGCTGATGATGGAATGATATCTGTTGCAGGTAAAAATCTCCTAGAAAGTAAGGATCTTAGTGATTTCCGTTCCAACGAGATAGGTTTCATCTTTCAGTTGCATAATCTCATCCCCAACCTTACTGTACTGGAAAATGTGACTATCCCTATGTATGGAAATGGATTAAAAGGACACGAAATGGCTGAAAGAGCTATGAAACTCCTTGCATATGTTAAATTGGAGAATAAGACTAAAAGAAAGCCCACCGAACTTTCTGGAGGAGAGAGGCAGAGAGTTGCAATTGCACGTGCATTGGCCAATAATCCCTCCATTATCCTGGCAGACGAGCCCACTGGTTCTTTGGACTCTAAAAACGGGCAAATGATCCTGCAACGTCTCAAAGAGCTTCATGAAAAGGAAAATGTGACTTTGATCATGGTAACTCATGACATGAAGGTTGCATCCCTGGCTGAACGGACTATTGAGGTTCTGGATGGACAAATCCAGACCTGATATTCTTTGGTGGTGATGAATATGGATCTCTACAAATTAGCTTTAAATAACATTAGAAGAAGAAAACTCAGAAGTGCCCTGACCATGCTAGGGATAATTATTGGCGCGGCCATGCTCATGGTGCTTTTGGGGTTAACTGCCGGGACAACCACGGCTATTAAGGATGAAACAAATGCTTACATGTATGATATAGCAATTTCTCCAGAATCTACCTCTGGATCCTATTTAATGGATAGTCAAACCATATCCAAGGTGGAGAACCTGTCCAATCTTCACGATTTCCGGGAGGTTACTGCTTTTTCAGAGGATATGAATAGCACTAAACTGTTTTTCGAGGGAGTAAATAACTGGAAGGATGCTAAAATAATAAATGGAACGCAAGGTGTTGTAGTTAACCAGGTAGCCGTTGAAAAGTTAGGTTATGGAATTGGAAGTAAAATAACAGTCAAAGGCAAGGAATTAACTGTGACTGGAATATCTAAAGAAGCACAGGCGCCTTACGTTTACATAGACCAGACAACAGCCAGGCAAATGGCTGGTGATCAGGTAGCTGTTATTTATGCCAGTACTGATGGAGACCCAAAAACCGTTGCTGATCAGGTTAAAAAACAGGTAAGTGGAGTTTCAGTGGAAACCAAATCAGATAAGGTGAAGGAAATCCAGGAAATGACTGATCAGGCCCTGCTCTTCATGGGATTTATAGCCAGTGTTGCCCTGCTGGTGGGAATCATCAGTGTGATCAACACCATGCTGATCAGTGTCATGGAACGAACCAGGGAACTGGGAGTATTAAAAGCCATTGGGTTCACTAACTGGGAAATAAAAGGAAGCATACTCTTTGAATCCGGCCTTTTAGGATTTTTCGGAGGAGTTATAGGTGTAATCCTGGGAATTATTGGAATATACGGGGTTGCCAATGCACTGAAATTAGCTGACTATATTCCTGGAATGATGCCAATATGGTTAATTTTAGGAGTTATTGCTGGCGCTACCATTTTAAGCGTACTAGCAGGACTTTACCCAGCCACTAAAGCTTCAAAACTACAGGTTGTGGAGGCGTTAAGGAATGACTAATCATATACTTGAATTTAAAGATGTTTGGAAAACCTATCATATGGGTGATGAGGATGTAAATGCCCTTGCAGGTTTAAACCTGACCTTGGAAGAGGGTTCATTCACTGCAGTCATGGGGCCCTCTGGATCTGGTAAATCCACATTCTTGCACGTGGCAGGGATACTGGATATTCCTTCTAAAGGTTTATTCCGGATAAATGGAAGGCAAACCAGTGAATTATCGGTTAAAGAACAGGCAATTCTTCGGAGAAATGAGATTGGTTTCATATTCCAGAGATTCAATCTCTTGTCTCAGCTTTCTGCCCTGGAAAATGTCACTTTACCCATGATCAATGAGGATTCTGAAAAAGCAAAAATGATCCTGGATAAAATGGGCTTGCATGATAAGTATCATAAATTCCCCAACCAGCTTTCTGGTGGAGAACAACAGCGAGTAGCAATTGCTAGAGCTCTTATAAACGATCCTTCAATCATTCTGGCTGATGAACCCACTGGTGAACTTGATACTGCCAATGCCAATTCCATAATGCAGGTGCTGCAGGATCTAAACCGGAATGATGGGGTAAGCATTGTGATCGTAACCCATAACCAGGTATCTGCTGATTTTGCTGATGAAATAATCCATATGCAGGACGGTAAGATCAAAATAGATGAAAATTAAAGTTTTTAATTGCTATTGGCAATTATTAACTTTTTTAATTATTTTTTACTCTAAAATAAAAGTCTGAATAAAAGAATAATAGATCCAGATATCATTCTAATAATCTTTTACAATTTAAAGTTTCAGGTTAAATTATGTACTTAAATTCATCATATTCAGTTTTTAACACGATTTTCGAGATTATTTTCCAGACAGTGCTGAATTCACCCCGTATATTCCAGTTTGCTGCCATAGTAACCAGCATTGCAAACATAATCTGTTTAACAATGATCATTCATATCTACTGGGAACAGTACACGGAAGTTAAATCAAAACTCACCCTTAGTCTCTTACTGTTATTCCTACTGTTCATGGTCCAGAACTTTCTTTTCACTCTTTATTTCCTGTTTTATCTACCTAAAGGTTGCATTCACGCTGTTGGACCTCTATTTTTTTTGGGCTGTGAATTCATAGTTTTGACCCTATTTTTAAAGGGTAGTCAGGAAGAAACAGGTAAATCTTAATTTATTAATCATGGTGAAATGTATTTATGCACGGTATTGTAATCATAATCAATCATAAGGATATTATTGGCTTTTTATGATGAATAAACATGGATATGGATGAACATAGAATGTTATTTTAGTTATTGAAATCATAAATCTAACTAATAGTTTTGATTAATCCAAGGAACTGTGTGATTTTATGAGAAAACTGCTCTGGTGGCTGATAGCTGGCTCAACAGGAGGGCCAAATCGGGCTAAGATCATCATGACATTACACCAACGGCCATATAATGCTAATCAGCTTTCAGAAGCTCTAAATTTAAATTATAAGACTGTAAGGCATCATATTAAAGTTCTGGAAGAGAATAACGTCATCACATCCGCGGGTAAGAAGAAGTACGGTGAAATGTATTTCCTTTCTGATGAGATGGAAAGAAATTATAACACATTCCAGGATATCTGGAAGGAACTGGGACAAAACTCAGTTGAAAATTAAAGAGTTTTAAACAAATTTTTAAGCGTAAGATGATTAAGGATTTAAGTGTATAAATTTGGTTTAAGGAGAAAAAATATGACTTTAGCGGAATATGGGCAGTTTGGTGGGGTAGTAATCTTCGTGGCAGTGGCAATTGGAATTGCAAATGTTTGCCTGCTCTTTGGATTATTGTATTCCTACTGGAACACATATCGCCAGGTTAAATCCAAATTCACAATAGGATTATTGTATTTCTCCACTTTCCTCCTATTCCAGAATATTTTATCCACCATATTCCTGGCCCTGCCCCTTTTTATATCAATAGAATTCCATGGCTCAGAGATAGGTGGGCCAAGATTACCTTTATTTTTAATCAACATAGTCCAGCTCATTGCACTATCTATACTCTTCAAAATTACTCGTGAATAGGTGATTCCGGAGCAGGGTTAAGGGAATTTTTTGTTAATGAATGTTAGATTTTAGTGAATTTGTGCATAATTTGTGCATAATTATTGCCGGATTAATGCTTGAATTCGGCATAATCATTTAATAATCAACTTAAATAGAAAGAACTATGTCGTACTTAAAGTTGATCCTAAAAAATCCCTTTAGGAATAAAACAAGAGGGGCCCTTGCAATTGTGGGGATTGCAATTGGAATCATGGTTATCGTGGCCCTGGGCATGGTCACTGGTGGCCTTAAAATGTCAACAACCAGCACCCTCAAAGCAGGAGCTGCTGAAATCAATGTAATGCAGACTGGTTCTGGTAACTTTGGATCAGGAAGGATCAATGAGACCCGGGTCACGGATTTACAAAATATATCCGGAGTTAAGGAAACTGCGGGACTACTGAAGGCAACTAACACCTCCACCAGCGGATCATCAGTATCTACAAGTTCAACCGGAACATCAACCGGAACTGGCACTACCAGTGCAGGATCTGGGGGTCCGGGCAGCTTTGGTGGGTTTTCAGTGACTGGTATGGATCCAGGTAAACTGAGCCTTGCCGGAATTGAAAACGTAACTGGTTCATTATACTCCAGTAACAGCGAAAATGAAGTAATAATTGGCAAAACGGCTTCTACAGATCTTAACAAAACTGTGGGAGACACAATCAACTTATTCGGGAAAGATTTCACCATCACTGGAGTTTACGAGACTGGAAGCTTCATGACTGATGGGGGAGTGTTCATGTCCCTCACCACACTGCAGAACCTCACCAGCAATAACAATACTGTCAGCACAATTGCAGTCAAGATCAATGAGGATGCCAATACCACCGAGGTAAGTAAATCAATTGAAACAACTTATCCCAATGAACTGTCCACTACCACTGCTGAAGCAATGGCCAGCAGAATGAACAGTGCACTCAGCACCATAGATGCGGCCACATGGGCCATATCCCTCCTGGCAATTATAATCGGTGGTGTGGGAGTGATAAACACCATGATAATGTCTGTGTTTGAAAGAACAAGGGAAATAGGTGTCTTAAAAGCAGTGGGATGGAAAGAAA
>AMGN01000027.1 GCA_000309865.1 Methanobacterium sp. Maddingley MBC34
ATAACTTATATAATATAACAATAGTTATATAAATTTTGGTGATACAATGACCATGACTGAAGAAATGATGGACGCTATAGAAAAAGACTTAGTATTTCTTGCAACTGCCAGCAGTGAAGGTATTCCCAATGTGGTTCCAATTGGCTTTGCCAGGCCCATTGATAATGGAAGCATATTAATTGCTGACAACTACATGAACAAAACCCGAAAAAACATTGAAGAAAACCCCAACGTTGCTATAGTAACCAAGGATGCCCAGAAAAACCCCTACCAGTTCAAGGGAACTGCTGAGATCTTTGAGTCAGGTAAGATCTTCGATGAAGTGGTGGAATGGGCCCAGAATGTTATGACCAAACTGAATCCCAAAGCAGCCATCGTGGTTAAGTTAACTGAGATATACTCAGTACAGCCTGGTCCTGAAGCTGGGAAAAAGGTTGAATAAATGATAATCTGAGAAAGTTGAATAGATATATACTAATATATTTATTCAATTTTTGCTTGAAACATCCCTAATTATCGAATAATCTCCATTAAATTATTCCTGTCAAATTGATATAACAATAAAATATTTTACTGGATCTAATGAAAAACAGGGACAATGTTTATATATAACAATTGTTAATGTTTGTAGTGCAGCTAAAAATTAGCCAAATTTTCATGAATCGTTTTTTTGCCAAGATGACCGAGCGGCTAGGTGCGTGGCTGCAGACCACGATACTTGGGTTCAAATCCCAATCTTGGCCTTTTATTTATTAAACAGCTAACAGCTAAATCTATATTTGATAAAAAGGCATATTTAACAAGAATCCACTTGATAGGAAGTCATATCTAAACTTGGTAAGAAATTATATCTCAATAATTTGATAAATCTATCAGAAAAATTTTAGTGATTTTATGATAACCATATACAACACTTTGTCCCGCAGGAAAGAGATCTTTAAACCACGTGAAGGAAACCGGGTAAAACTCTTTGTCTGTGGACCAACAGTTTACGATAACTCACACATAGGTCACGCACGGACCTATATCTCCTTTGATGTTATTGTCCGTTACCTAAAATACAGGGGTTACAGTGTTTTCTACGTGCAAAACATCACTGATATTGATGACAAGATCATTAACCGGGCCAGAGAAACTGGGGAAGACACCCTTCAACTGGCAAGGAAGTTTGAGGAAAAATACATAGAGGACATGAAGTCCCTGGGTGTGGAAAATGTTAACCTCTATGCCCGGGCCACTGAACACTTAGGGGAAATCATAACCCAGATAGAAACGCTCCTGGAGAAAGGATTTGCCTATGAAACAGATAGTGGAGTTTACTTCGATGAAGCCCGGTTTGAAGATTTTGGTAAACTTTCCAACCGTAACATCAATGATTTAAATGTTCACCGCATCAACCCTGACACCAGCAAGCGCAACCCTGGAGATTTTGCACTGTGGAAAAAGAAGAATGACCCCCCATACTGGGATTCTCCCTGGGGCCCAGGACGACCAGGATGGCACATTGAAGACACTGCCATAACCGAGGAATACTTCGGACCACAGTACGATATACATGGTGGAGGTCTGGATCTCATATTCCCGCACCATGAGGCAGAAATAGCCCAGATGGAATCAGCATCCGGGAAAAAACCCATGGTTCATTACTGGATGCACACTGGTTTCTTGAATGTTAAGGGAGAGAAGATGTCCAAGTCCCTGGGAAACTTCATCACCATCCAAGACCTGCTACAGGAATATCCACCAGAAGTATTCCGATTCTTTGTCTTATCCACCCATTACCGCAGCCCCATAGATTTCAGTCAGGAAATACTGGAACAATCACAAAACGGGCTTAAAAGAATATACAAACTTACCGAAACCATTGAAGATCTCTTGGAAAGTGATATTCCTGAAACTGGTAAAGCAGACACAGCACATGACCAATTACTCCAGGAAACCAGGGAAAGTTTCCTAGAAGCAATGGACAATGATTTTAACACACCATTTGCCCTTTCATCCCTTTTCGATTTCATAAGAGATATGAACCGGGAAATAAACGAATTGAACGTTTCCAAGAATACATTGATTAATATTAAAGAATTTATAAACGAAATTGGTAATATTTTAGGTTTTGAATTTGTTTTAAATAAATCACATGGCGATGCTACTGATGAGCTGGTGAATATTCTCACCGATATCCGGGAAAAACTTCGCAAAAAGAAGGAATATGAGCTTTCCGATGAAATCAGGAGCAAATTAAATGATCTGAACGTTGTTATAGAAGACAGGAAGAATTAATTTTCAAAAAACAGGGAATTACTCAAATAGTAGATAATTATCGTATTAAAATTTAATAATTTAAAATTTAATATAACTGAAATTTATCACTGTTTAAAGTGAATATCATGATATACGATGTTATTGTAGTGGGAACCGGTGCCGGTGGATCAATGTGGCCCGTGAACTTTCAATGAAATGTCTTGATGTTTTAATGCTGGAAAAAGGAAAGATGCTGGTTTAAACCATGAGCTACCCATGGGAATTAAATCTGAATTTGGAGCATACTTTATATCGCCACACTTCTCTGGCCAGCTGGTTCCATTAATGGCAGAAAAAGGTTTCAATGCCCAGAATAAAGATGTGGTGGGTTTAATGGTTAAGATTGCAGATGAGGCCAATGGTTCCCTAAACGAGGATGGTTCCATTACCAAACCTTTGACCAGTTCTGATCAGAAACTCCTAACTGAAGGATATGATAAAGCTGTGGAAATACTCACTGAGATAGGTGTGGATCCATCTTCAATTGTGGCCACACCCATTAGAGGAGCACATCCAGGTGGTACTGCAGCTATGGGTAAGGTAGTGGACCGATCCCTGGAAACTGAGATAAAGGGTCTTTTTATTGCTGATGCCAGTGTTATAGCCCAGGCACCAGGCGACCCCCAATATTAACCATTACTTCCCTGGCTAAAAGACTGGCTAAAAACATGATCCATGAAGTGCTTCAATTAAAAAATTAACCATTGAATTAAAAAATGATGGTTCCATTAAATTGTAGATCTTAACATAAATGGAAGTAATAATGGATAATCCCTTAAAATACCCCGTAATGATAATTATAAGCATATATAATAGTAATTAGATTATGTGGACTGTAATATGAGAATTAGAGTAATAATTTGTAATTATTAAAAATTATGGATTAGATTTATAAGGCTTAAAAGGCCCATCACTTAAGAAGAGGTTAACAATTCACAAAAAGAGGTAAATTTGTAATGAGAACTCTTAAGCTTAATGAAGATTCATCTAAACTTGCCAATGAGGTAATTGGAGATTTAAAAGCATCACCCTCTCTTGAACTGTTTAAATGCATTCAGTGCGGAATGTGCACTTCACTATGTCCTGGAGCGCGTTACAGTGATTACAACCCCCGGGAAATGGTTAAAAGGGTGCTGGATGGGGATGAAAGTGTTGTATTTGATGATAATATATGGAACTGTTTCTACTGTTACACCTGTAACAGTGTTTGCCCCGCCAACAACAGTGCCAGTGTGGTGAACCAAATATTAAGGCAAATGGCAATTAATAAAGGTGAACAAACAGAGAGACTTGCTGCATTTTTAACATATGGCGATAGTTTCCTAGAGATTGGAATAGGTTCTATTCCTGCAGCATTTTTTGATGTGCTAGTCAAAGACTTTGGACCGGAATGGCTTGATCTTAAAATGAACCTGGATAGCGTGCGAAAGGACTTGGGGCTGGGAACAGTTACACTACCTGAAGAATCCATTAAAGAAATAGATGAAATTCTCAATGTAACAGGATTCACAAAGAAAATGGGGAAAATAAGGGGATCCAAATGAAGAAAATTCCTGATAAAAATATTCTATTATTCAAAACCTGTTTGGTGAGTGTGGAGTATCCGGGTGTGGAAACATCAACTACATTCCTGTTTGATAAACTGGGAGTGGGATACCATCGAGATGAACGCCAATCCTGCTGTACTGGCCTGGGACATTATTACGATCTTTTTGACCAGCTTTCAACCACCGCTCTGGCTGCCAGGAACTTCTGGGTTGCAAAGGATTCTGGTAACCCCAACATAGCAGTGATGTGCGCAACCTGTTACGCTATCTTAAAAAAATCTGCTGAAATCCTGAATGAGGATGATGAAGCACGGGAAAAGATCAACGAACTATTAGAAGAAGCAGACCTGGGTAAAATGGTCTACCACAAGGGGGACATAGACCCCCATAAAAATATTTTCCATGCTGCCGAGGTTCTATACAATAAAAGAGATAGGTTCAAAGATCACACTCAGCAACTAGATTTCTCACAATTCAATATAGCCACCCATCACGCCTGCCATTACTGTAAAGTGCATTATGAAGACACCATATGCGGGGTTAGACACCCAGTACTCCTTGATGAGTTAACTGCTTCCTGTGGTGTGGATACTATGGAATGGTATGACCAGAAACGCCTTACATGTGGTGCTGGTTTCCGCCAGCGATTCACCAACAATGAACTTTCACTCAGTGTAACTGCTGAAAAACTCATGAGTCTTAAGGAAAATGAAACGGATATAATGCTGCACATGTGCCCCAACTGCCAGATGCAGTTTGACCGTTACCAGCCAGTTATTGAAAAGAAACTGGGTGAAAAATTCAATATATTCCACCTGAACATATCCCAATTTTTAGCTCTTAACATGGGCGCTGACCCATATAAAGTGGTGGGAATTCAGACCCACACCATCCCTGTGGAACCACTCCTAAAAAAACTGGGTATTGAACCAGTTAAAAAACCAATGGCAAGAGAAAAAATAAAGGCAGATCATTGAGTTATATGAGTAATCTGCCTTTTTTATTGTTCCATGTGAAACTTAATTGTCCTATGAATAATATTTACCTAGAACAATTAAACCAGATTAATGTAATCAACCGGGAATCATGTGATCATTAATTATTATTCATAAATTTATCCTCAATATGACTAATTAGGAACCCTTAAGGAGATTGGTTGATTTGAATGAAAATGATTTTGCTTTAAACCCTGCCAAGGAAAATCTTCGGGTGGGTGTTTTCCTGTGCCGCTGTGGGGGTAACATCTCAGATAATGTGGACATGGAAAAACTTCGCTCATCTTTAGATGCCACAGTGGTGGAAGAATTCGAAAACTTATGCTCTATAAATGGCCGTAAACTCATCAGAGATTCAATTATAGACAAACACCTCGACCGGGTGGTTGTGGCGGCATGTTCCCCTATTACCCATGAGAAAACTTTCCAGAAATATGTAAAACCCTTAAATCCCTACCTGATGCAGATGGCCAACATCCGTGAGCAGTGCTCCTGGGTACATTCTGACAAAGGAAAAGCCACTGCCAAGGCCATTTCCCTAACAGTGGCTGCCATTGAAAAAGCTAGATATTCAGAACCCATTGACCCGTTACTGCGACGTACCAAAAAAAGTGTTGCGGTTATTGGTGGTGGGATCTCCGGAATTAGCACTGCTCTTTCACTGGCCCGGCAGGGAATAAAAACCAGGATCATTGAAGAGCGATCCACCATTGGCGGATCCATGGTAAAAATTGGAAAGGTCTTTTCTCCAGAAAAACTGGCAGAAGAATGTGCCATGTGCCTTTTAAACCCACTGGTTAACGAAGCTGTGGAAAACAAAAACATCAAAATTCTAACCAAAACCAAACTTTTAAGGGCCGAACGAAAGGCAGGGAACTTTAACTTAATAGTGGAAAAAAAACCCGGATTTGTAAAAGCAGAACGTTGCATTGCCTGCGGAAGCTGTGCTGAAGTATGTCCAGTGGAAGTGCCCAACTCATGGAATGAGAATATGACCATTCGCAAAGCCATATACAAATCATTCCCCCAGGCAGTTCCCGATGTGTATACTATTGACGAGGAAAACTGTATCCAGTGCGGAACCTGTCAGGAAACATGTAAAATGGATGCCATTGATTTTTCCATGGAAACAGAAGTCGTGCCAATCAACGTGGGATCGGTTATCATAGCCACAGGCCATGATAGGTTTGAATTGTCCAAAAGACCAGAATACGGATACGGGAGGTTCCCGGATGTGATTTCCCAGATGGAACTGGCACGGATCACCGGGGTAAATGGTCCCACCGAGGGGCAGTTACTGAGACCATCCAATGGCCAGGTTCCCAAGCGAGTGGTGATGATACAGTGTGTTGGCTCCCGTGATGAAAAACCAGATGGCAATCCTTACTGTTCCAAAGTCTGCTGTATGGTGGCCATGAAACATGCCAATGTCATAAAACATTACTACCCTGAAACCGAAGTCATAATCTGCTACACTGATATGAGAACTCCAGGAATGTACGAAAAATACCTCCGCTATGGACAGAATAAGGGTATTAAATTAATTCGTGGAAGAGCCGGGGAAGTCACCTGGAAAAATGATAAATTAGTGGTAAGGGTGGAAGAAAGCCTAGAGCACAGCCCACTGGAAATAGAAACAGACATGGTAGTTCTATCTGAGGCCATGGAGCCCTCTGAAGGAACCAAAAAGGTGGGAGAATTACTGGATGTTGGTCTAACCGAGGATATGTTCATTAGAGAGATCCATCCAAAAATAAAACCAGTCAACACAGATGTAGAGGGTATTTACGTTTGTGGAACAGCCCAGGGACCCAAAGACATTACGGACAGTGTTTCTCAGGCTAACGCTGCAGCGGCTAAGGTTGCAGAATTAATGAACGGTGACCTGGAGGTAGATCCCTTTGTGGCAACCATTGACACATCCCAGTGTAATTTATGCAACAAATGCATTGATACCTGTAAGTACAAGGCCATTTACATCCAGGAAGATAACATGGGCATTGACCCCATTGCCTGTAAGGGATGTGGTATCTGTCTTTCCCAGTGCCCTGAAGAAGCCATCAGTATCATGGGCAATGCTGATGAAAAGTTATTTGGTATTATTTCCGGTGTTCTTAAAGGAAAAGAAGAGGGAGAACGCATAATACTCACCTTCCTGGACAGTGTAGGATACCTGGCAGCAGACAACATGGGAATTAATAAGATACCCTACCCCGAATCCATTCGGATAATCAAACTCCCATCATCAAATCGTTTAATGACAAAACACATTTTATATGCATTCCAAAAGGGCGCTGATGGTATATTTTTAGGGGAATATCCTGATGATCTGATGTATCCCCATTTAAAAGAAAAAGTCAAACATTTAAAAGATATTCTGGAAGAGAATAATATAAATCCAAATCGTTTAACCCTTCATCGGGTTTACATACCTTACTTCAGAGGTTTGGCCAATAAATTAACCCTCTTTGATCAGGAAATTAGTTCTTTGAACCAGCAGTATCAGAAGGAAGATCATAGTGCGAAGGTTCTGGATGAACCTCTTGAATGAACTCTAGTTCGAAAATATCTTCCCTTTTTATTTTCTTTTCAAGATACCCTAATTTTTCAAGAACTGGGAGAAAATCCAGGGTGGATTTTATGTATTCTTCTGGTAGACTGGCACAGTACTTGGGAGAAATCTGGAAGGTTTCCAGTACGAAATCCACATCGATATTTCTCATCTGGCCAGCAGTAACTTCTGCAGCCTCAAGGGGCTGGTTGCGTATGAAATTGGATGCTGCTTCGTGTGCAATCAAAAAATCGTTGATCAAATCAGGTTTCTTGTTTATAAGTTCTTCCCTTACCACGATCCCATAACTGGGATTGTAAGACAATAATTTGCGGGTGGAATTATCAGTTTTGAATTTATTTCACGTGATGCCACTGTGGCAAGTGAGGTGTGCCTAATCTAGCTGCTATTTCACCATCATCTATGGCACGGGGTATAAAATCTGCCCAGGGGTAGTTAATGATGAATATATCCAGATCATAGATGAGGTCCCGTATTGTTATATAACTATTGTTAACTTATGGAATTTGGTATATAAAATTTTTGTATTAAAAATTCTCCCTAAAAAAAATGAGGAACACTTGGGAATAAATTATAGCTGAAAAATAATGGAATGAAATAAATGGGAATGTTTATCACAAGTAAAGGTGTTAACAAATGACTATAAAAGTAGCAGTCCCAGTAGCGATGGGAAGTACATCAACCAGCATTTTGGAATGGCTTCACAATTTTTGATTTTCGAATTAGATGATGATAGAACCTTTAAATTCATAGAGTTGAGGGAAAATAAGCCCACCTGCAGCACGGAAGGTCACAGTGAATTATCCATGGAAAAAAGTGTTAAATTAATATCTGACTGTCAGACAGTGCTTGCCGGCCAAATTAGTTCTGGAGCCATCGATATATTGTTAAAGAAGAATATAAACCCATACATAGCACCAACATTTATCGAAGATGCATTAGAACAATTGGCAGGACTTAAAAATGAAAAAAAATAATTTGAAAAAAAACCTAATAAATTTGATAACATCCTTAAATAAAACATCATAAAGAGCTTACAAACTCATTAGAGTGATCAAATGCCAATAAAAGTAGCTGCAGCCAGTAGCGATGGGAAACTTGTTAATCAACATTTTGGAAAGGCACAGAAATTCCTGATATTTGAAATAAAAGATAATGGAGAACAGGAATTCATTGAACTTAGAGAAACAGACCCTCGATGTGGTGGAGATCCTGATATAAAAGAAAAAACAATCGATTTAATTTCAGACTGTGATTTCCTGCTAGTGAGTCAGATTGGGCCCGGTGCCCAGAAAAAACTGTTAAGTAGAGGAGTTCAGCCTCTGATCATGCCTGTTTTTATTGAAGATGCTCTGGAAAAATTGTATTCACTAATGCAAGATGAATAATTTTATTCTGTGGATTTATATTCCTAAAGAATAATTTGAACTAAATTTTGGACTAATTAGGGTTAACTATTTATACCAAATCATTTATTAACAATTGTTATATAACTATAGTTATATTAATTAATTGAGTGAACATAACAATAGTTATATAAGTGGAGTTATATAAAATAAAAGGTGAAAAAATGGTAAAGATACCGGAATTAACAAGAGGAATTGCAAACGATATAACTGAAACCATTGGAAACACACCACTGGTCAGGTTAAATAGAATAAGCGAAGGTTTAGATGCAGAAATATTAGTAAAACTTGAATCATTCAACCCAATCAGCAGTGTTAAAGACCGAATTGGAGTAGCACTAATTGAACACGGGGAAGAAATAGGGGCCATAAAACCGGATTCAGTTTTAATTGAACCTACCAGTGGGAACACTGGAATTGCCCTGGCATTTGTAGCTGCAGCAAGGGGGTACCGATTAATACTCACCATTCCCGACACCATGTCCATTGAAAGAAGAAAACTTCTGGCCACCTTCGGTGCGGAAATAGTCTTAACACCAGGAGCAGATGGAATGCCTGGTGCAGTGGCCAAAGCTGAAGAACTGGCCGCAAAAATACCAAACTCTGTACTACCACAACAATTTAAAAACCCTGCAAACCCCAAAATCCACCGGGAAACCACTGCTCAGGAAATCTGGAGAGACACCGATGGAAAAGTGGATATCGTTGTGGGAGGAGTAGGTACTGGTGGAACCATCACCGGCCTCGCACAAGCTTTAAAGGAAAAGAAACCTGAAATCAAAGCAGTTGCAGTAGAACCCGCAACATCTCCCGTCTTATCTACGGGAGTAAAGGGACCCCATAAAATACAGGGAATTGGTGCTGGATTTGTTCCAGAAGTATACCAGGCAGACCTTATTGATGAAGTCATTCCCATTAAAGATGAAGACGCCGGAGCTTATCTTTTAAAACTGGCCAGAGAAGAAGGAATTCTGGCAGGTATTTCATCAGGAGCAGCCACCCGTGCAGCAGTAGAACTTGCCCAGCGTGAAGAAAACAAAGGCAAACAAATAGTGGTTATACTCCCTGACACCGGTGAACGGTACCTGAGTGTTGGATGGGTTTTTGAAGAGATTTACAAAAACTACGAAGACACAATCCCCCAAATATAAAATAAAAAATAGTAGAAGAATTAAAAATAATCCATTCAATGCCATTATCCCGCGTTGAATGTCGTTTTTATATTTTTCTTTAAAATAAACCTGATTTAGAATTGAACTTACAGGAGGAAAAAATAAAATGTTTGAAAGGATAAGAGAAGATCTGGAAATGGTACGTATGCGGGACCCTGCCGCACGAAGCACTCTGGAAATATTCTTTTGCTATCCTGGTTTACATGCCATCTGGCTCCATAGATTGGCCAGCTGGTTCTGGAACCATAAACTATTATTTTTAGGCAGATTAACCTCAACTATCAACCGCCTGTTAACCGGGATCGAAATACACCCCGGTGCCACCATTGGCAAAAGAGTGTTTATAGATCACGGGATGGGGGTGGTTATTGGTGAAACCGCAGAAGTGGGAGAAGATGTGCTGATTTACCAGGGAGTCGTCCTGGGCGGTACCAGCCTGGAGAAGACAAAAAGACATCCCACCATTGGAAATGGTGTGGTCATAGGCTCTGGGGCCAAGATCATCGGTAACATCAAAATTGGGGATGCATCCAAAATCGGTGCAGGATCAGTTGTCCTGAAACCAGTTCCCACTGGTTCAACCTGCGTTGGCATACCAGGAAGGGTGGTTCAGGAGGAACGTAAATGTGCCATTGATTTAGATCATGGCGAATTACCAGATCCAGTAGCAGAAGTTATTACATTACTTTTAAAACGGCAGGATGAAATGGAAAGTCAGATCAAAGAACTGGGAATTACATCCACAGTGATGAAAGCTAACGGCCTGTTAACACAAAAAACTGAGATGGAAGAAATTTTCTCAGAAGGTGCAGGAATATAAAAAGAAGCTTTAATGAATTTTATTACATTTACCATGAGTCCTACTAAAACCAGTATAATTCTCATTAATACATACATTTAAAACATTATATCTAAAAATAAAATATGAATTATGAAAATTAAGCGAAACTCTTAAACTCATAAATAAGTATTAAAAAATCTTTAAAAAAGATTTTAGCTGAAAAACGGATTTAATAATCAAATAAATGATAATAAAAGAATATATTAAAATAAAGGGGAATTAGTGATTAAAATGAGACCTCCATGTGAAATAGTAGTGTGGTACGTTATCCCCACCATAAGATCTGAACTGGCCAAGGAACTCCTGAATCTAGGCATGAAACAGAAGGAGATTTCTGAACTTCTTGACATAACTCAACCCGCAGTTTCTCAGTACATCAGTGATAAAAGAGGCCATGGTTTAAAGTTCAATGATGAAACCCAGAACCTCATCCGAGAATTTGCTGAGGGATTGGTGGAAGGAAAACATACTCAGAGGGATATAATACCACACGTTTGTCAGATATGTAAAAAAGTGAAGACTGATGAGATTCTCTGTCAGTTACACAAAGAAAAAGGAAAAATGCCCACGGATTGTGACGCCTGTATGTCATCTCACCTAGTTGAATAAAAACCGTACACCACTACAGCCATAGTCATGGATTTTTTTTGTTAATTTTTCCTTAAACTTCATAAAAAGTAATTGAACCTAAAAGATTATGAACTGATTTTAAGTTTTTTAATCTCAGATGATTATATTTCATAAAAAAGATATTTAATTTTGAATTAATTGAAATAAAATCAGTGATTAATTGACAGAATCTGAAACCAAACATACACAGTGAGTAATTTGATAATTTAACTAAATTATTCAGTAAATTAATTGATATTTCATGTGTCCCAATTAACATATCATAAAAAATTTATATAATTAATATCCAGTTTCAAATTCAAAGGAATATCAGAATATGTGTGCTATAGCCGGTATTTTTGGAGAAAATATCAACTCTCAATTGTTACAGATGTTGATTTCCATGAAACACAGGGGTCCTGATGCATCAGGAGTTTTTGTAGATGGAACAATAGCCTACGGAGATACTGATCATCAGAAATTACCAGAAGGAAACTTCGGACTGGGCCACAATCTCCTGTCCATTGTGGGATCAGAAGTTGTGCAACCCCTGAAAAAGGGCAAAATCGTTCTGGTCTGTAACGGGGAGATATACAATTATTCCCAACTGTATTCTGAGCTTAAAAATAAATCAGGTTATGATTTTAAAACTGACAGTGATTCTGAAGTGGTTTTAGCCCTTCTCACAGAACACTATCATGGTTCCCTATTACAGACTGTTCCTTTGGTTGTGGAACATCTGGATGGAGATTATGCCTTCGCTGCCTACGATGGTAAAGACCTGGTGGCTGTCAGAGACCCTATAGGAGTAAAACCTCTTTACTATGGGACTGAAAATGGTTTATTTGCTTTTGCATCTGAAAGAAAGGCATTATGGAATGTTGGAATAAACAAAACCCATAGTTTACCACCCAGTTTCATGCTACACAATCAAGAATTGGTACCTTTATCCCAAAGATTATCCTGGAAAGAAGATAAGTCCAGGGATGTATCAAATGAATTTTCCAGGGATACTAATACTACCTCAACCAAGGAATATTCACCGGTTATCGTAGCTAATGAATATCTTAAAGATAAAGAGTTCCTTAAAAATATCTTAAAAGGTCATATCATAGAATCTGTGAAAAAAAGAACCAACGGTTTGGATAAGGTGGGAATATTATTCTCGGGGGGTGTAGACAGCACTCTCCTGGCAGTGATATGTAGAGATCTGGGAGTTGAAACTGAATTATACGCAGTGGGTAGTGATGGTTCACAGGATCTCACCTTCGCCCGTAAGGTTGCGGCTGATATAGGTCTCCCCCTACACATACAAGTTATTGATGAGGAAGTGGTGAGAGAATACATCCCCCTTGTATTAAATGCCATAGAGGAGTGGAATGTTATGAAATTAGGGGTGGGAATGACTGCATTCCTTGCAGCGGAGATGGCCCATGAACATGGTGAGAGGGTGATCTTGTCTGGCCAGGGTGCAGATGAACTCTTTGCAGGATACCATCGCTACCTTGGTTTTTACCAGGAAAAAGGTGAAAAGGCCCAGGAAGACCTTCAGGATGATGTTGAGAATCTTTACCATGTGAACCTGGAACGTGATGATAAATCAACCATGGCCAGCAGCGTGGAATTAAGGGTCCCATACCTTGATCTCCAAATTATAAATATGGCCATGAATATACCTATGCACTATAAGATAAGTGGCCCGGAGGACAGACTGCGTAAGTGTATCCTCAGAGAAGTGGCCAGCCAGCTGAGTGTGCCCCCAGAGATTGTTAAAAGACCAAAAAAGGCAGCTCAGTATGGATCAGGGATTCATAAAATACTCAGGAAAAAAGTCCTCAAAGACCCGGAATATATGGGGAAACTGAAAAAAACCTTTAAATTTATAGATATTTAAATTCATATAACATTAATGATTTATATAAAATTCATTGAATGATGATAAATTCAAATTTGAACAAGATGTGAATACAATCTACGTTACTAAATAAGGAATATCCAACTATACAAATAACTAAAAATATGTGTGTTTATATTAATTCTGGGAGTGAAAAAGTGAAAATTGAAAAAGAGGCAGAAGAAATACTCCAGAGCTTTTCTGAAGCCCTGAAAAACATACCTGAACTGGAAGAAACCCATTACATGGTCGATAACGTTAATTTATCCCGGGAAGACTGTGCAGAGGATAAGGACTCCACCAAGATCATGCGCAACGCCCATGTGGATGAAGAAGGTAACATGATAGCAGAGAAAGGAAAGTGGGTAAAATGAGATTTAATCTCGTACTGGATCTGCCAGATGTTCCAGGACAACTATTAGAAGCCCTAGAACCAATGGGAAGGTTAGGGGCCAATATAGTGGCAGTTATACATCAAAGAGATGTTAAAACTGAAAGAGGGACAGTTCCAGTGCAGATAACCATAGAAGGAGATAAAGAAACCCTGGACAGGGTTATGGATGCCATGGAAGCTAAAGATATTCAGATAATGGCAGTGGACGGTGTCTTGAGGAAGGAACAGATCACCACTGTTCTGGTGGGGGACATTGTGGAAGAAGATGTAAAGGACACTGTAACCCTCCTGAACCAGTTGGAAGGTGTCAGGGTCGCTGATCTGGATCTTAAAATGTCAGATGAACCCAAAAACTCTGCCACCAAGATCGTTATGGAAGCAGATTTCGGACAGAAAAAGGAAGTACTCAAAAAAATCAAAGAAGTTGGGGATCAGAAAGGCTTCCTGGTTATTAATGAAGTTTAAAAGGATTATGAGTCTTGAAAGTGAAAGGTGATCCCATGAAAATTATTATTTTAGGTTTTGGTGCAGTGGGACAGGGAGTTGCCCGTGTCCTGTCCATGAAAAAAGAATATTTAAAGAGTAACTATGATCTTAATCCCCAGATCGTTGCAGTCGCTGATCGTTCAGGGGCTGCCATAAACGAATCTGGTCTGGATGAAGAATTACTCCTTAAAACCAAGAACGAAACCGGTAAAATTGCATCTTATCCAGAATACGGTGCTCCTGGTGTAAGCAGTCTTAAAATTCTGGAAGAAGTTGAATACGATTGTCTGGTGGAAGTTACACCCACTGATATTGATGATGGTGAACCTGCCCGCAGCCACATCCTGAAGGCCATGGAAGCAGGTAAAGACGTGGTAACCTCCAACAAAGGACCCCTTGCATTATCATTCCAGGAACTTGCAGATTGTGCCACATCCAATAAAGTGGAATTTAAATTCGAGGCATCAGTGGGTGGTGCCATGCCTATTATCAATTTCGCCCATGAAACCCTGGCAGGATGCAGTATAGAATCAATATACGGAATCTTAAACGGAACCACCAATTACATCCTATCTCGGATGGCCAATGAAGGATCATCCTATGAGCAAACCCTCACCGAAGCCCAGGAAATGGGTATAGCTGAGACTGATCCCTATCAGGATGTGGAGGGTGTTGATGCTGCCTGTAAAATAGTTATAATGGCTAATTCTATTTTAAACCTTCCTGTTACTCTTAAAGATGTGGAAGTAGAGGGAATATCCAGGATAACCGCAGAATCAATAGCTCTGGCCAAGAAGGAAGGTTTGTTAATTAAACTTATTGGTGAAGCTTCACCTGATGCTCTGGAAGTATCACCACGACTGGTGCCTAAGGGATCTCCATTTGCAGTGGAGGGCACCCTTAACGTGGCCACCCTTAAAACCGACCTGGCAGATGATGTGACAGTGGTGGGTAAAGGCGCCGGATCCGTGGAAACGGCATCTGCAATATTAAGTGATATTATCAGCATCTGGAAAGTAAGGAAATAACCTTTCCTAATAATTATTTTTTATCCTAAGTATTTTTTTATCCTAAAGTGACGATAGCTAATATGACGCGTAAATACTTTTTATTTAAAGTGAAAATACTGTTCACTTGAAAATGGCAGATAATAGAAACGTGCGATTAACCATTAAAATTGCATTAATAAATTTAATCAGCAGATTGGAAGGTTAATCAGTAGATTGGAAGGAGATAATTAATGAAATATGTTGTTGTTATTGGGGATGGAATGGTTGATAAACCATTAGCTGAATTAGATGGTGAAACACCCCTCCAGAGAGCTGAAACTCCCAATATGGATTTTATAGCAAAAAATGGATCCTGTGGCATGCTGCAGACTGTTCCCCCCGGAATGGAACCTGGATCAGACGTTGCAAATCTATCTATAATGGGTTATGACCCTAAAAAGTATTACACTGGCCGAGGACCTTTGGAAGCAGCCAGTATCGGAGCCACACTTAAAGAAGATGATGTGGCCTTCCGTTGTAATCTGATAACTCAGGAAAATAATCTTCTAGCTGATTTTAATGCCGGACATATCAGCACAGCCGAAGCTTCCCAGCTCATTGAGAGATTAAATCAATCCTTTTTCCGCTACGGGAAATTCTATCTGGGAACCAGCTACCGGCACTTATTCATTTATAAGGATAAAAATGCTGCTTTACTTAAATCAACCCCACCTCATGATGTTGTAGGTGAACCTATCCAGGAACATCTCTTAAAAGGAGATAATGAGTCCTTAAACTTATTATCCGATAAACTGAATGAATTAATATATAAATCTTCTGATGTCCTGGAAAATCAACCTGTAAACCAGAAAAGGGTTGAATCTGGTAAAAATCCTGCCAACATGATCTGGTTGTGGGGACAGGGCCCTAAACCCCAGTTACCTCCTTTCATGAAAAAATATGGTCTTAAAGGTGCAACCATCACCGGTGTGGATCTAATTAAAGGGATTGGAACTTACCTTGGATTAACCAATGTTCATGTCCCGGGTGCTACTGGTTTCTATGACACTGACTACTGTGGTAAGGCCAAATATGCCTTAGAAGCCCTGGAAGACCATGATCTGGTATTTATTCATGTGGAAGCTCCTGATGAAGCAGGGCATGCAGGTGACATAAGTGAGAAGATAAAGGCCATTGAACGCATCGACAAACGCATACTGAGAAAATTAAGAGAAGAACTCCCATCAATAGATGATTATACTCTGGCTGTGTTACCAGACCATCCCACACCCATAGACATTAGAACCCATACTTCCGATCCGGTACCCTATGCTGTGTACGCCCCTGGTTGCGTTGCAGATAAAACCAAATCATATAACGAGTTTTCTATTTTAAAAAGCTTTGAAGATAGTTCTAATAAGATAATGGAAGGTTATAAGTTCCTTAAATTTTTCATAGAATATGGAATACGTGCGAAAACTACCTGAAGATAAGTATTTCATTTGAAAGTAATAGAAACATTACTGATTAGACCACAGTGGTTTTACAGGTTAAAAGCAAATGGACATATATGAACATGATACTCATTGAACATACCTATCAGGTAATTAATAAAGGTGGGATTTAACATAAGTTATTCAAGATTCAGGTATTATTCTGCAGTGATAGCTGGTAAAGCAGCCTCTTTCATTCTCAGGAAAATTCTTAAAAGCAGTGCCAGTGCCATGCCCGGTAAAGTGGCCATGACCATTTATCCCGATATTTTAGGAGTGGTAAATGACCGCTGCCAGAATAAAATCCTTATCACCGGTACCAATGGTAAAACAACTACCAACAACTTACTTAATTTCATTCTCAGAAGGGAGTTCACGTCAGTTCTTTCCAATTTAAGGGGTGCTAACATGCCTCAGGGATTGGTGAGTGCCTTTTTACATGACCGTAAAAAGGAATATGATTGGGGAGTCTTCGAAGTGGATGAAGGTTCATTTGAAAGGGTAACTGAGTATCTTAAACCAGATTACGTTCTGGTGACCAATTTCTTCCGGGATCAGCTGGATCGCTATGGTGAGATTGAAAAAGCATTCCAGGATATCTTAGAAGCCCTAGAACCATTGGATACAACTTTAATTCTAAACGCAGATGATCCACTGGTTTCAAACTTCAGGAAATTAAATAAAAAGAACATTTATTATGGGGTGACCCAAAACCAGTACAGTACCTGCCAGCAGGGAATTGTGGAATCTAGATTTTGTCCAGCATGTAGTAGCTACCTGGACTATGATTATTATAATTACGGTCAGTTAGGCGGTTACCAGTGCCCTGATTGTGGTTTTTCCAACCCTGACTATGATTACCAGATCACGGAAATAGATTACCATGACCATCAGTACCATTATCAGTTTAAAAATAAGAATCAAGAAGTGCAGGATATAACCTTTGCATATGAGGGGATATATAATGCATATAACTGTTGTGCGGCATTATCCACTGCCATGGAGGTTGGTCTTCCCCTGGATAAAGTTGCCCGTTCCATTGAAGAATTTGAATACCACCTGGGCCGTATGGAAAATTTCCAGTTCCCTGAGAAAATCGTTAAAATCGCCCTGGTGAAAAACCCCATTGGACTCAGCGAAACCATAAGCAGCATTGCCCTAGATGAACGTACAAAATCCATGTTATTTGTGCTTAATGACAACCCTGCAGATGGTAAGGATGTGTCATGGATATGGGATGCTGAAGTAGAAAAAATGGGTAATGTGAAAAACATCAAAAAGATCTACTGTTCAGGTCGCCGGGCTGAAGATATTGCACTCAGACTCAAATATGCCGGGGTGCCTGTGCAACTGGTTGAAGTGGATGACGATATGGACCGTGCCATAGGAAAGGTCTTAAATCAAGATGTAGAAATATTGTATCTCTTACCAACCTACACTGCAGTATTCCAGGCCCGTGAACTGGTACTGGCACGATTAGAAGGTTCAGGTAAGAAAATGTCACATATTCGTGAATATTTGAAGAATTTGAAGCTTCCAGGTCAATGAAGAAGAAAAATAATTATAGAAAGATTAATTAATATTTTTCGAATAATTTCCAAAAAAAATTTCCTAAAATAAAATCCTCAATAAAAAAGTATTATTCAATAATGAGAATAAATTAAAATTATTGAATTTAAACATCGTTAAATAACTTAGAATTTGAATTATCATTAAATAACTTTATACTAACAAAATAATTTGATGGGAATAACCATGGAACTGAAAATATATCACATGTACCCGGATCTTTTGAATCTCTACGGAGATCTGGGTAACGTAACCTGCCTACGTCAGCGATGCCAGTGGAGGGGTATTGATGTAGAAGTGGTGGGTTTCAGCATGAATCACGAAGCACCATTAGCTGATGGAGATCTGTTCTTCATTGGAGGAGGTTCAGATCGTGGTCAGAACATTGTCTACTCCCACCTCACAAAGTACACTCGCATAATGGGAGATTTAATCGAAGATGGCGCCCCTGTTCTGGCTATATGTGGAGGGTATCAGCTTTTAGGTGAGAAGTACATTGATGCAGATGGAAATGATGTTCCGGGTCTGGGAATATTCAATTACCATACTCGTAGCGAGGAAGGGCGGCTCATTGGAAATATAATCATTAAAAACGGTCTGGGACTTAGTCCGGAGACACTAGTGGGCTTTGAAAATCATGGTGGTCGCACCTATCATGATCACCAGTCACTGGGAAAGGTTTTGGTGGGTTATGGTAACAATGGCAAAGACCAGGAAGAAGGAATGGTTTACAAAAACTGCATCGGAACCTACCTCCACGGCCCATTACTACCTAAAAATCCTCATCTGGCGGATCATCTTATTTTAAAAGCCCTGGAGAGAAAATATGGGTTGAAAGAGTTATCTTCCCTTGAGGATCGTCAGGAATATGCAGCTCATGAAAAAGTACTGGGATTGTACTCTCCCTGATTTTTAGGGAATCCATTGATTATCAGAAGATCATTATCTCTTTCGGAATCTTTTTTAATGATATTTACATATACATAGATGTTCCTATTTGACTTTCTTTATGTAAGTCCATAAGGGCAAATATTCAAGGGAACATAGTTTTAAGTCAATTGGGAGTGTTAAAAGATCATTAAATGAATTTAATGCTCTCCAGATGTTTATAATGTTTATTAGTTAATACAATGTTTAAAATCTTTTTAAGGAGATGGTTTGTCTGTCTAAATATATAGTGGTTACTGGTGGTGTTGTAAGTTCAATTGGAAAAGGAATAACAGCTGCTTCTATTGGGAGAATTTTAAGGTCGTATGGTGTGGATGTAACCGCCATTAAAATTGACCCATATCTTAACTGGGATTCAGGTACCCTAAATCCCTACCAGCATGGTGAAGTCTTCGTTACTGAGGATGGTATGGAAACCGACCTGGATCTGGGACATTACGAACGTTTCCTGGATGTGAACCTCTCTGGAAAATCCAACATCACCACAGGTAAGGTTTATTCCTCGGTTATTGATCATGAACGTAAAGGTGATTATCTGGGTTCCTGTGTGCAGATCATACCCCATATAACCAATAAGATCAAGGACATGGTGCGTAAGATCGCTGCCGAAAGCCAGGCCGATGTGGTCCTGGTGGAAGTAGGGGGAACTGTGGGGGATATTGAAAGCCAGCCCTTCCTGGAGGCATTACGGCAACTTCGAAATGAGGAAGGACATGATAATGTAATGTTTGTCCATGTGACTTACGTGCCCTACCTGAGGGCTGCAGGTGAGTTCAAGACCAAACCCACCCAGCACAGTACCAAGGAGCTTAGGAGCACCGGTATTATTCCAGACATGATTATCTGCCGTTCAGAATTATCCATTGATCAGCCCCTTAAAAACAAGATAGCTCATTTCTGTGATGTTGAAAGGGAAGCTGTTATTAACACTCCGGATGTAGCATCCATTTATGAAGTTCCACTGATCATCAACCAGGAAAACGTTGGAGAGTACATTATTAACCGGATAAAAATAGATGCAGGTGAACAAGACCTGACCGAATGGGAAAATGTGGTTGAATCCCTGAAACAGGATTCATACCAGGTCAGTGTGGGAATCATCGGTAAGTACGTGGAACTGGAAGATGCCTACATGAGCATCAGGGAATCCTTAAAACACGCCGCCGCCTATCTGGGAATAAAAGTTAACATTGAATGGATTCAGGCCGAAAACACTGTTGATGAGGAGAAAATAAGTCACCTTGATTCTCTTTTAATACCTGGAGGTTTTGGTGAGCGAGGAATATCTGGAAAACTGGATGCAGTGCGCTATTCCCTCCAGAACAATGTACCTCTTTTTGGAATCTGCCTGGGAATGCAGTGCATGGTCATTGAATTCGCCCGCCTGGAGGGCTTTAAAGGAGCCCATAGTACTGAATTTGACAAGGAAACTCCTTATCCAGTTATTGACCTCATGGAAGAACAAAAAAAGATTAAAAACATGGGAGGGACCATGAGGCTGGGTTCATATCCCTGCAAACTTAAAGAAGGAACCATGGCCCATGAAGCTTACGGCCAAGATGAGGTCAGTGAACGCCACCGGCACCGATTCGAATTAAACAACGATTATAGAGATGTACTTAAGGAAAAAGGACTGATTATCTCCGGAACATCCCCTGATGACTTCCTGGTGGAAATGATAGAACTCGAGGATCATCCCTGGTTTTTAGGCTGTCAGTTCCACCCTGAATTTAAATCCAGACCCAACAACGCCCATCCTATCTTCGTATCATTTTTAAGGGCTGCACTTGAAAATCATAAGCTAAAGTCTGGAAATTAAAAATACAATACCAATTCCGAGGAAATAAATAATGATAGACATCCCCTTAATCACTGCTACCATAGCCATAGTGGCCTGTCTTTACGCAAGTTACTCTGATCTTAAAAGGGGAATTATTCCCAATAAAGTAACTTTTCCCCTAATAGCTATAGGAATAATTTTAAACGGGATTTACGCATTTACAATTGGTAACATCTGGTTTATTATCATTTGCGCAGTGGTCACCGGGGTGATCTTTGCTCTGGGCTACTTGTTCTGGAAGATGGGTGCCTGGGCTGGTGGTGATGTGAAGCTTTTCACTGCCCTGGCAGCACTTGTTCCATTTAACCCTATTTTAATATCATATCAAGTATTCCAGGTGCCATTCCCTGTTATAGGAATTTATCCATTCCCCCTGACAGTGATCATTAACAGTATTCTGTCTATTCTCCCCTTTCTCCTGATCTACGTTTTTTATGTGGTGGTTAAAACCAAACCACACCTTATTGATGAGTTAATATCTCCAGTCAAGACAGATTACAAAAAGAACATTGTTTTAACCCTTGTTATCACATCAGCTGTTACTCTGTCCTATTTCATATCCCAGCAGTTCCGTATACAACTTATCATAATAATCTTAATATTAATCTATTTACTCTCGTTAGTGATATCTAAACTGCCTAATTATGTTAAAGCTGTCTTAGTGTCAGTAGTTACTGCAGCTGCCATTTTTTACAACCCTAAAATTACCATTATTAGTATTGTGGTGTTGTTCATCTCCATAATAATTATTGAAATCATAAAAAAACTTTTAACCACTGTGAGCAAAGAAGCACTTCAAGACGAATATCCCCTAAAAGAGCTTAAGGAAGGCATGATACCCGCTTATAATCTTTACCAACGTGATGACAAGGTTTATGTGGATGATAAGAGTTTCACTGATAAAATTAAAGATTCTTTCAAAACAAGGGATCTTAGCATTCTCACTGCACCCCCTGGTAAGCGTCTGGTTGGGACTCTAGCTGCAGGTTTATCCACGGATGACATCCAACTTTTAAAGCAACTGCACCATGAGGGTAAGATTTCCAGCAAATTCAGAGTGAAGAAAGGAGTTCCTTTTGCCCCTTCCATATTAATCGGACTCCTCATATCCCTTTTCATCGGGGATCTGGCTTACATATTACAGAAGATCCTTATTTGGGTTATGTAGTAATATGTATAACCTGTCTTTATTAATGAAAAAAAGAAAAAACATCAACAATTGTAAAGTGCTGGAATTCCTGACTAATGCTGCGTTCTACAAAACGTGAAATAAACGTATCATTATCAAGAAATAAAATAATCTTACGGAAAACCTCTCTACAATTCAAATATCAATAATTACTAAATTTAATAATTAGAGAGTTATATTTTTGTACCAATATTTATATGAATCATATGCCCATAGTTTAATAGTAAAGTGATTAAAATGGAAAACAAAGGACAGGCTTCTGCAGAGTATTTACTTCTCTTGGTAGTTATTTTAATTATATTGGCTGCAGTTACCATACCCCTGGTTGCTACATCGGTTAATGCTACTATGGATGTTTCCACATCATCTGATACAAAAAATGCAGTGCAAAACATTGCAAACGCTGCTAATTTAGTTTATGCCAATGGTCCGGGTGCCAAACGTACAATTAGTATTTACATGCCTCAAAATATGAATTTAATTTACGACAATAATACTAAAACCATTAATCAAACACTGCAGCTTTCTTCTCAAACTAAAACCATTAGCGCCAGTGTAGATTACTCGATTACCTTTGTAAACCCGACTCCTAATAAGGGATGGCATCAGACACAGATTGAATGGCCTCTTACTGGTACTTCTAATCCTAGAAACATAACCGTGACCTTCTTAACTTAAATTTTGAGGTATTTAAGATGTTCAATAAATTAGGAGACATAATATTACGATTCTTCTCACTTCTGGGGGCAGTGATACTAATAATACCGAAGATCCCTCAAAAACTCCGTCATATCAATAGGGATCGAGTGAAAGAGAAAATAGAAACTAAAAATATTAAAGAGAATGTTTCTAAAGTTAGGGAAAACCTGGGAATTGATGAAAAAACCTCCAAAATCAATTCGAAAGAAAAAAAACATTTAACAACAGAATCATCATCCCCCACCACAGTTAATGTGCCTGGAAAACACCATGCAGAATCTGATGTTATTCTAATCTCTACTCCTTTCACATCCAAGGAAAAAGAAAACACCATTTTTCGTCTTCAGTTATTATCAGCAGGATTCCTTATTTTATCTGTCCTATACCTGTTTAATTTCTTTTCTATCATTCTTTATGGGATCCTCGGAATTTTAATAGGAGGTTACATTTTATATCTCCTATTTAACAGGGTTAAAGTCATGTACGGCTCTGAATTCCCTGCCTACCGTGATTTTTTCATAATGTATTTGGCAGTAGGTATTTTATTGGTATTGGTGGGCACTAACAGCAATTTGGTTATGGCATTTTCTTTCAGTTTCTTCCCATCTCTTACCCTTCTAATATTTGCAATTATAGCAGTGGTATTGGTTTATCTGATCTTCCGGATACGTTACAACCGTGACTTCACTTATGGTGTTGTAATTGAAACCGGTGAAAGGATGGCCTACGTGAAGGTGGAATATGATATTCGTTCCAATGTTAAACCAGACATATATGTCGTACAAAATGATTACGGTGCATTAACTGGTGATACCGTCAAACTTAATACCGAAAAAAAGCTGTTCAGTAACAGTGGCAACAAACCAATAAGTGTGATGGAAACTGTTAACAAAATCTAAACCCATTTTTTTGATTTTCATGAAATATTTAAATAAAATTTTTTTATTATAAATTATTCACCTAATCTGATCTATATCAACTCATATCAAAAAAAGTCAACACAAACACCTCATCTTATAAAAGTAAATAAAAATAAGAATTATATGGAGAATTAAATATGCATGATATCTCACCAAATCATCCTCGTTATCACTCCCTTATTCTAAGGGATAAAATGGCCCAAGCTTACCATGATGGAATCCTGGCTGACTCCGCCCTCATCGCCCATGGTAGAGGCGAAGCATTTGATTACATTTTAGGTGAAAAAACAAACAACCCTGCAATGAAAGCTATTAAAACTGCAAGTGCTGCACTATTACTTGCTGAAAACCCAGTCATATCAGTTAATGGGAATACCGCTGTTCTGGGTGCAGATTATATGGTGGAGTTAGCCAGATTGTTACCAGCCAAAATTGAGATCAACCTATTCTACCGCACCCCACAACGTGTTTTGAAGGTCGAAAAGGCATTAAAAAATGCCGGTGCAACAGATGTTCTGGGTAAAGAAGGTGATGATTACTTGCCTGTTGAGGGATTGGAGGGACCCAGATCACGGGCTCATCCTGATGGTGTGTATAGTGCAGACGTGGTTCTGGTTCCATTGGAAGATGGGGACAGAGCAGAAGCACTGGTAGCATTAGGTAAGAAGGTTATAACCATCGATTTAAACCCTTTATCACGAACTGCTAAAAAATCATCCATAACCATTGTGGACAATCTGGTCAGGGCCTTGCCCCTCCTAATTAATGAAGTGAAAAAGCTCAAAGGGTGTTCCCAGCAGGAGCTGGAAGAAATAGTTAAGGTATTTGATAATAATGAGAATATTTCCAGTTCTCTGGATTTAATATCACAGTATTTTAAAAGAGATGAAGACTCATGAATGTAATTGGAGTTACTGGAATGCCAGGATCAGGCAAAAGCGTGGTTTCCAGGGTTGCAAATAGTTTGGGAATGAATGTGGTACGGATGGGTGATGTTATCCGCAATGAAGCTCAGAAGAGAAATGAACCCCCAGGAAAGGTGGCAGTAGAACTGCGCCAGGAATATGGGGAATTTGTGGTCGCAGAACGATGCGTGGAATTCATTAAAAAATCAACCAACAATGGAAAATCTTCAATTAATAAAGCCAAAGATATTAAGTCAGCCAAAGATAGTAAATCACAAGTATTCCTTATTGAAGGCATTCGCAGCCCATGGGAAGTGCAGATATTCAAAAAGAACTTCCCTCATTTTAAGGTTATAGCCATTCATTCTTCACCAAAAACGCGTTATATGCGGCTTAAAAAGAGAATGAGATCCGATGACTCCGCTGAGGCTAAAGAAGCCATGAAAAGAGACCAACGAGAACTTAAATTTGGTATTGGAGAAGTAATTGCCAGTGCCGATTTTATGGTGGTTAATGAGAGCGGTAAAGGTAAATTGAAAAACACAGTGCGAGGTATCCTTAAAAATGAATTGCAAAATAGTTGCTAAAGCCACAGTTAATCCTACCGAAGATCTGGATAAGGTTATAGTGGCCCTATCCAATGTTTTCGACTATGATGACATTTTAATAGCTGAAGAAAGTGTTACTGTTACTGGAAATACTTCCTGTCTTTTCCCATTTAAAGAATTCCTGGAGAAAAGTCAGATCAGGGATACTGCCAGGAAAATGATTCTTAAGGGATGGGATGAAGAATCTATGACCATTAATTTAAAGTTAAGTAAGCAGGCTGCCTTTGCAGGCAGGATCAACCTGGTGGGTGATGATCTTTCACCATTAGGGGAGATAGAAGTTAAGATCACAACTGAAAATGTGGAAGAATTTACAAACTGGCTATGTGCCCATTAAGGCCCTGTTCCCATTAAAAATATCCACATCTAAAGAAACACTAATCCTCTAATTTTCAAATCCTTATTTTTAAATATCCTTATTTTTATAACTTATTTATATAATAATCCAATTTTCTTTAAAAAAAATAGTGTTAATATCATGTTTTAATCTTTTTCGTCTAGTTCTGCATCTTTAATCACCAGATATCCATTATCCACTTCCCATATCTTTTCTGAGTCCAGAATGTTGAGTTTCTTTTTGAAAATCGGACCATCAAGGACCAGTGTTTCTGCTTCTCCACCTTCAAATGCCATGTGCAGACCATATTTTTCATGAAGTCCTTTTAACTCTTCCAGTAAATCTTCATCAATTATTCTACCCAACCATGATTCATCCAGACCCTCGGCAGATACACTGGTGATCATAACTTTAAAGCCCAAATCAAAAACCTCTTGCATGTAATCAAGAGGATCACGGTGCCATAATGGGGCTATGGATTCTAATCCTGCTTCTTTACAGAGACTGTCAATGCGTGATTTCTGGTACTCAGAATGTATTGCCCCGGTGAATACTGCTTCAATACCCCTATGTTTAAGGTCTGTAAGGGCATTTTTGAGGTCTTCTAATTCTTCCTCCTTTTCACCAGGGGTTTTAGCCTGGATAAGTGGTATTTCCATGGCCTGGGAGAGCAACTGGGTGAGGTGAATGTTGGGAACATGGAACATGTAAGAATGGGGATTTTCAGAGTGCATGGAAAGGAGATATTCCACATCCCAACCATCTTTCATAGCCTTGTAAACAGCCATAGTGCTGTCTTTACCACCTGAAAAAAGTACTGCTGCTTTCATAATCATTTCCATCCTATAATAATTGTCTTTTAAAAGTTTAATTTTTGATATTTTTTTTAGATTATTATTCCTAATTTTATTCCTTATTTTAGATTAAATTTATTTTAGATGTAACATATTCTAGATTTACTAAAAACCAAGATTTACTAAAAACACATCATTAAATAATAAAAAAAAGTTTAATCCATATAATAATCTATATCCTATGTGATTAGTCATCCTTTTTTTTGCGTATCCTATTTTTTAAACCGCTAAAACCACTGATTATAGTGTCTATGAACATTCCAGCTAACCCTACAATCACACCCAGGAATCCACAGAACAAGATCACATTGTTCTTTGCAGGTAGGGTGCTTTTCAGGGTTTGGATTTCTTTCTCCACTGGTCCATTGATTTCAGTTATCACTACTTCTCCCTGGGGTAGTTGCTTGACCACTTGATCTACCTGGGATGCATCAACCACTAATTTGACCTGTACTATGCTGAATTTAATATCTATACCACTTACCAGGACCATCCAGCTTTTTAGTTTCTTGATAACTTCAGTGGGATCGCTTCCGGGTTTGGTCTGTATCAACATAGTGTCAGTTGAGATTACCTTGGCTGAGGTTATATTGGTGTTAACCGAGGTTATGCGTGATTCCAGACTACTCTTCCAGGCACTGCTTATACTTGTTGTTTTAACTGTTATTTCACCACTTTCAACACTTTGAACTCCAGGGATTTTTTTAACAGTCTCTATGACATTATTAATGTTACTGTCAGTAGAAACATTTATTGTAATAATTTCCTGCTGATCAGTGGTGGACATGTAAAGGGCACGGGCCATGTCCGGAAGATCATCATATACCGGGGCTATAAAAAAGGCACCACCTATTAAACCAACCACAAACCCTAATCCGATTACGAATAAGAAATTCTTTTTACCAATTAGGGGTGTGAGAAGCGCTGTGGAAAATACAAACGCCATTAAAAGGAAAAATAGTATGATCATTATGATTACAAATAGTGTTTCCATGTTTTCATCTCTGGTTAGTCAGTAGCAGTAGAGTAAAAGTTATTTAAATTCAATTGTTTCACGTATCAAGTAGTGTTCACTACTTTCCCTGTATTTACATCAACATAAACTGTTTTTGAGGGCTGTCCAAATTTGGAAATTGGAACCATCCATACAACAACAGTTGTCTGGTTAACCACTATTGTCCCCTGAAATGGTTCTGAAGCCTTATATCCTGGGTTTTGGTTTACAGCTATGTTCTTAGCCTGATCTGCAGATATAAGAAAAGTATTGTTTGCACTATTGGTAGAATTGGTAGAATTGGTAGAAACAACAGGAGTTTGGGTGACTGGTGTGGATGTAGCTGGAGGGGTATAAGACTCATTAGAACTTGTTACATTTGCTTTGGACTGAAAAGGATTATAAGCATATGCTACCAGCATAAAAACCACCACAGCAACTATAATTAGTGCCTTTTTTTCCCAACCGTCGCCTAGATCTATGTCCATAGTTATACCCTTTATGTTTTAATACCATTAATGGTTTAAGAAAACTTTATATTGCCATTTTGGTTTTTAATGGTTATTATTTTATCGGTTGTAGTACTGGTGGTGGTATTAAAAGTGGTGAGATTGTTAGGTATGACTTTAATGCTAATTTTATTCCCATTATAAATCACATCAACTGATTTAGTAGCATTATTTATTATTATAGTGGATGCAGGATCAGTTACATTTACTGGAATGGTGAAATTTGCAGAATAACCACTTCCAGCTACATTAACTGCATTTATAGCTCCAGCCATTTTTTCACCCAAAGCTCTTGCTTTTCCCAATTCTCCAGTTTGTGTTTGGTTCATTTCACTATTGATTAGAGTAAGGAATCCCACCATAATTATTAAAAAAATTAAGGTTATAAACAGTAATTCTACACTTGCCTGTCCTTTCTTGTCAAGACCCAATTTTTTCACCATTAAATCATCTTTAACTAAAACTTAAAAACTTTGATGTTTCATATTCCTGAATTTCTTATGATTTTTTAAACTATCATGTTATGGAACATCGTTAGCATATGTACTACTAATATTTAAAACGGTTTTGTAATTTGCAGATAGATAGAAAATTGATCCTGTTGGATCACGGAATGGCTTTGCATTACTTCCAGTTCCTAAAATGATGCTAGTCCCCGTAACTGGAGTAGTCTTATAATAATCGACGTCTATTTTAGATACAGTAGCACCTTTGTATACATCACTCAGGGGGTCACCTAAAACAAAGGTACTAATGCGAGAACCAGTAGGCTCACCACTAATTTGTCCGCCCTGTAATCTTTCAAAGAAGTTTAATCCATTTGTATTTGGGAAATAATATGACATGGGAGTATAATTTTCAGGGTTATCTGTTCCATTTAAACAATACTGTAAATTTTGAATGGAAAGATCATCTATCACAACAGTATCAGCAAAGTGATAATCTACCTTACCTAGATAATTCTTTTCTTCATAATAAGGATATTGATATAAAGCGCTTCTAGTTCTAAATTTGCTTTTTATCCAGATATAGGGATCTTCTAAACCTTGAATTGGAGCATAACCCCTTATTTCAGGTAGGGTTCCCTCAAAAACCTGACCATTCTGAACCACTTTTATAGGTACTCCTGCTCTTACCACCACGTAAAAACCATAGGGATCTGCATTACCATAACCATCAACTTGTTCAACTGTTATATCATCAGTTGTGAAAGTAGCATTGAAGGTCTGGTTAGTGCTGTTGGCAGGAATAAGAACATTGTTAATATAAATATCTCTTCCAGTTTCATTAGACAATTTTCTGCAAGCATCAATTACATGGGCATTTAATTGATCAGTTGCTATTCTCCGAACTGTATCCTTACTATCCGGAAGAAAATTCTGTCGATCAATTGTTTCACGAGTAGCCATATAAGCTGCATAACGTCCTGCATCACCTGCACCATTAGTAATAGAAGAATAAATAGATGAAACAGTACCCCCAGTCACATCACTACCAATGGTAATAGTAGAATATTGATTGATCTCATTAACAATATCTCCAAAGGCCACTGCAAAGATAATTACAGGTATGAGTAGCAAGAATGCCAGTGGAGTGATGGTATAACCTTTTTCATCCATTATATCAAATTCCTATTGTTTCCATAATTCTAACCTTATTGGAACTGCATTGGGAGTATTACCCGTATATATGGCAGAAGTATATATTTTAAGGGTAGAAGGGATGGGATTATTGTTATGTAACCGCTTATATGTATCATTAAGATTTGATGTAGCATTTAAGATAGCGATTTGGGGGTTAGATCCCATTCCAGATGACCACTCATTCTGAATCTGAGGATTTATTACCACAATCCTGGTACCTGAAAATATTGAAGCAACTCCCGAAGCTCCAGACCAATAATCATCATCACCCGATTCCCAAGCATATTGTGGCCCGGTGACTTTAACTTGTAATGGATAACTTCCAGGTACGAGAGTGTAATTGGTTGCCGTGGAATTGGTGGTGGTGATCCTGTGGAATCCTTTCTGAGCATCAAGGGAAGCTAAATCAAGAGAGAATGTTGCGGGTCCACTATATAATATTTGACTAGTTCCACCATATCGAACCTCAACAGTTCGAGTGTTAAGTCCCACACCCAAAAATAACATGGCTTTCTGACTGTCAGTAGTAAGTGTAAAAATTTGGGTCTGTGTTTCAGTGTTACCACTTGCTTGATGGCTGTTGAAGGGGTAAGTATCCCATTTCACCTTGTAATCACTGGTGGAAAGTACCACAAAACAATCCTGTAATCCTACCAGATCGAAATCAGAAGATGGAACATCATCCCAAGTGGTGATCCTTACCTTGTTGGTTGCTCCCTGCCGTAGCTCATCACCTATGTATATAATTCCAGGAAGATTACCATAACCATCCCCCCTAGCAGTGTAACTGCTTCCAAATGAATTGAATACTGTTCTCCATGTACTTGTGTCACTACTCCATACTTCTACCAAAGTGGAATCAGCTGCACCCCAGCTGTTAACCACCACGTACCCATCTAAAATATTACTAGTAGAAGGTACTGCGAAACTCTTCTCTACACAAACTGCAGATCCCATGGCATTACCTGATTTCTCAGGAATATCATCTATCACAAAGGGTATACCATCCGAATAAGAATGATCATGGCCGATCATATCATCCCAATCAATTTCTCTCAATGTAGTTAAAGTGTTAAGTTGACCTGTTGAAAGGTCATATGTTCGACCATAACCCCATGTTCCATTTCCCAGGCTTACATTCCTATTTACAGCCAAACCTGCTGTGTTTGGGAAGAAAAGTCTATCAGTGGTCACGTTCATTGGGACGGTTATACCGGTTGTATAAGTGGAAAGAATGGAGAACCATGGCATGTCATAATTAAAACTACTGTTGGTCACGAACTGAACATAAAAATTGTTGTTTCCATTGTTATTTAACAAATTAATAGGTATGTCTCCCTGATAATTGTACATATTTTGACTGGAATCTACTCTTTGATTAAGGAAAGTAAACTGGTTCGGATAAGTGACAATAGCAGGATTACCGTTTATTACAGTATTAGTTCCAAAAGATTGGTTAACAGAACCTGAAGTTCTTGTGCTGGCAGAACCCTGTAAGAACTTAGCACTCAATATAGTTGATCCATTAGGTATTGCAAAAGAGATGCTGGTAGGATTACTTCCACCACCCCAATAGAGATTGGTCCTTAAACCAGTACCACTCCATGTAGGATAATTGGTTAGCCAGTTGTGGAATACCCATGAGGTAGTAGTGAGGTTGATCTGTTGTGTAGTAAATTCAACAGGCTCTGATTTATACCATGCCCGACCCCACCATCCTTCCTGTGGCCCGGAAATAACCCTCACCCTGGTCACGACATCGGTACTGTAGGCCGGCGTTCCTGGTACTCCTTTGTTGTCTGCAGAGATACTAGTTCCAGGATTTATAGTAATTTTGTATCCAATCCCACTGGGTATCAAGGTTTGTAAGGATTCATTTAAAAACACTGCTGATTCATAAGTAGCGTTGGTTGAGTTGTTCACAGCAATTATAGAAGCATATCTTAAGGTTCCATCCTCTTCCATAGTCTGTAGTGCACTGTCAGCCAGTGCCTCCAAGTGCTGGTGATCTTGACCTATGTACATGGGAAGCATGGTGTAACTTACCACAGTTACCGTAAATACAATAACTACTACTAAAGCCAGTGTCGCATCCGCAGTGAATATGTAACCTTTTTCATCCATAATAATCACTTTGTCCAGACATACAAATTGAACATAGCTCGGACCCTTTGAGGACCATAAGGATCAATTAAGCCAATGGGAGTTCCTTTTGGTACTTGAAGAACATATACATTGGCAGTGTCACCTGGAGAACCTGCTAGCCGTGTTGAAACCTTATTTGACTGCAGATTGGTTTGATTTTTTAATTTTTGAGTTACAGGATCAATATATCGCACTAAAGGAGGATCCGAAGGAAAATCACTTGTTTGAACAACACGATTGACTCCCGTAACATCATTAACCTCAACCCATCCTGAACTAACCGAATCTGATTTATCAACATAAACATAATAATCATAGGCCTCAAGATAAGCACGATTAGTGGGGAAGTATTGTGTAAGAGTTATTGGTTGTTTAGTCAGTCTTACATCTTGAAATTCTGCCACTATATCAAAAGCAGACATTAAAACAACACGTTCTACCTTTACCACGTCAGAAGCATTATTAAAATTTTTATTGGTATTACCAGAGTTAGTCAGGTTAACAATAGTGTTACCAGTTGTCAAACCAGTGATAGTTAAATAATAACCATAATTACTGCCCAAGACATTTTGAATTGACGACGAATTTGTAGAGCCCACTTTTTGAGGCATCAATACATATTCCATAGGTAAATGATTATTATAATCATATTTAGCCCATCCCACAACCTTTAATGAAGTAGGTTTTGTTTCCCAGTCATAAGGATCACCTGAAGTTTTAAGTAAAGTATTCGCGGTATCAGCTGCCACTCGCTCAGATGAACTCCGGTAAATAGTATCCTGAGCTTCATACATGATATTGCCCATATTAGCAGTAACCAACCCCAACATGAGGGTAATTGGTATTAGGGCAAGTAATAAATCAAGAGATAATGCATACCCTCTAGAATCACCTTTAATAAGTCTCAGCTTGTCCATCCCCAAGTAATTGAATTTACCATATAATCTCTTTATTAATTATTAATACATATGACTTTATTCAAGTATATATCTTTGGAATTATTACTTTATAAGTTTAAATTGCCATAAAATTCATGATACTCTTTAATACATAATATTTAAGGTTAAGATATATAAAATATATAAAATAAACATCATATATAATATCTAATAACTTATCATATAAAAAGAAGGAAAAATGGTTACTATGGATAATAAAGGACAAATATCAGTAGAATTTATCCTATTTTTAGCTATCGTATTAATTATTGTCCTCGCAGTGGGATATTTTATTTTTGATCAAAGTGAACAAAACAACATTGCAACTGCAACCAGGTTAGGAGCTACAAATGCCACAACTGCAATGGGGATCACGACCCCGGGAATGTTACCGGTACGTGTTGACGCCATCCAGATGAGTGGAACTCAAAACATTACCGTACTTATCCAACTCTCTTATAAATCTACTCAAATCCAAAACACTACTTTAAATGGTGTCTATAATTCCCTTACTGCGCAGGGGTATTCTCCACAAAAGAAAAGTGTATCCAACATTGTCCAAAACCTGACCCTGAACACAACCAGACACAACTATAACATCAGGCTAGCATAAAATGAACTCAAAATAAATTTAAGGATAATTAAGATAAAAAATAACATCAAAACATTTTAAATGAAGATAGAGAGGATTGTAAATGGACAACGATATAAATGAAGATATAAAAATCAGCAAACCCACAAGCTCCAAACCCAAAAAGAAGAGAAATATTAATATGTGGGGCATTTATATCAGCATATGCTTTATCCTAATCGGTTTGGTGTGGTACGGTGTAAATTTAGGAGTTATACCACTTACTTTCCTGCAGGAACAGGCGGGACCAATCGTTCTGGTTCTAATAGGAATTTTAATTCTGGTTAAATCATTTTAACCATACCAATATATTCTTGTAGTGAATAATCTGAATATAATCACATTCCAAACTAGTTATATATTGTTTACATTTTATTTTAAAATTGAGAGGTTCTAATATGAAACAATTACTCGAAAAACTATCAAATGCATCAGGTGTATCTGGATTTGAAGATGAAGTTCGCAACCTCATGCTGGAAGAATTAAAAGGACATGTGGATGACTTAGACGTGGATAATATGGGTAACCTCATTGCCACCAAGAATGGGAAACCCGATGGGAAAAAAGTAATGTTAGCAGCCCACATGGACGAAATAGGGCTTATGGTAAGGTACATTGATAAAGAAGGATTCATCAAATTTTCCAAACTGGGAGGAATAAACGACCAGATGCTCCTCAACCAGGAAGTGTACATCCATAGTAACGGTGAAAAAATACTGGGTGTTGTGGGAAGTAAGCCTCCTCACCGGATGAAAGCAGCTGAAAAGAAGAAACCAGTACAATACGAGAACATGTTTATTGATATTGGTGCTTCCAGTAAGGAAGATGCCGAGGAAATGGTGAATGTGGGAGACCCCATCACCATTAAACAGAAATTTGCAGAACTTAAAAATGATCTGGTAATGGGAAATGCCATGGATAACAGGGTGGGCTGTGCCATCATGGTGGAAGTCATGAAACGAGCCCGCAGCGACGCCACAATCTATGGAGTTGGAACGGTTCAGGAAGAAGTAGGCCTTAAAGGAGCCAGAACTGCAGCATATCGGATAAACCCAGATATGGCCCTGGCTCTAGATGTAACCATATCTGGTGACCATCCCGGCATGAAAGAGGAAGACGCTCCTGCCAAGGCAGGTAAAGGACCGTGTATAATACTCACCGATGCCAGTGGAAGGGGAATCATCACTCATCCCCAAGTGAAAGAACTACTGATCCAGGTAGCAGAGGAAGAAGAAATACCATACCAGTTAGAGGTAAGTGAAGGAGGAACCACCGACGCCACTGCCATCCACCTTACCAGAGAAGGTATTCCCACTGGAGTTATTTCACCACCATCACGATACATTCACACACCAGTGAGTGTGGTAAATGTAAATGACGTGGAAAATGCAGTTAAACTCATCCTGGCCGTGCTTAATAGACTTTAAGCACTACCTAACTTTTTTTACAAATTTTAATGGAATATGTATTTCCAAGAGTATCCCATTGGAACTCCAAAAATATCCCATTGGAACTTGTCCATTTTAGATTTTCCAAATTTTTCAGGGATTAGCATACTCTCAACTATATCTCTCTCAATTATAAAAAATTTAAACAATGGAAAATATAATAGAGAATATAAAATAATAGCGCATAATTTTAGAGGAAAATCATATGAACAAGCCAATAGTGTTAATGATTGTTATTTTGTTAATTGTGGGAGCAATAGCTGTGAACAAGATAATAAACTCTTCAGAACCAGATAATACACAAACAACCCCTGATAATGCTCAGGTAGTAAGCAATCCCGTTCAAAACAATTCCAACAACACTTCTTCCAGTAATAGTCCAAGCACACCAAAAACCAATGTTTTACAAAAATAGAATGGAATTGGGGCTAAATACAAATTTAATAAACTGATATTACATATTATCAATTTTTTTTAAAAATAAATCGCAAGTAATTATATCTCACGAAAAAATAATCAACAACATTACCAAATACATAATTCAAAGTTATTCGTTACTTTCCACTCCAGAAATAATGTCAATACCATTACTGTTTATCTCATAAGTCATGAACTGGGTAGGTGTTTTGGTACTCCTCATTTTAACCACATCCATCACCCTCTCCCTACGGCCGGTGTAAGGGTTTTCACGTTTCATGAGCTTTATAGCACCATAAACTGAGAATAGAGCGATTTCATTAAATTCTCTTGAGGTTGCACTGTCTAAGATAATCAGTGCGGTTATGTTACGTTCGTTTAATTCGTATACCAGAAGGTCGAAACGATCACGGAATTCATAGGGGGTGAGCTTAGCTGTGTAACTACCAATATTATCAATTATCACTGTTTCTGTGTCTTCGGGGAGGTCTTTCAAGAATTTAGAGAAATTGCCCTTCATTGCCCCTACATCGATGCTAATTTCAGCCTCAGTTACCCGAGCCCGGATACCTGCTAGTTCAATGAAGCGTAAAAAACCCGTGTCAGTGGCTGATTGGATATCCCATCCGAAAGTTTCTCCCTGGGTGAAAAGATCCTTCGAATCTTCTTCAGTAGTGATGTAAACGGTTTTAATATTCTGTTGACAACTGTTCAGGGCGAATTGTAGACCAAATATGGTTTTACCTGAACCTGCATCTCCAGTGATGAGTATTGTTTTCCCACGGGGAAGTCCACCTGTAAACTGGTCTATTCCATTTATTCCTGTTTTGATTCGTTCCAAGATTAAACCCCCAATTAGATATTAAATTGATTTAATTAGGTCAAAATTTATAGGTCAGATAATTAATTATCATCCCACGAAATTATGAATTCAAAGGTGCATTTATCATTATCATCAAGTAGGCACTGGCTTTGCTCCACATGTCCCCGGAGGGACGTCCAGGTGAAGCTACGTATAACAATGGCCCGGCAAATTAAACAGAAGATGGGACTGACACTTTCTTCATTTGTCCAGGGACAGTTGGCAAAATTAAGATAACTTTTTCTCTTTTCAATGTCAGTACTGGTAACAATGCCCAGATTAGACATGAATTCACTGATCCAGGAGAGATAACATTGGAATAATACTTTGTTGTCAGTTAAGGCATCATCGCCTTTAGTAATCTGACATTTTTCCATTTCCTCCTGGAATAGGGATTTCATGTTTTTCTCAAATCGATCCGCAAAACTACGGGCAATGTTATCCCTAACCTGAGGTGGAATGTTAGAGGCAAATACTGGCAAGGCACTTACCATGAAACCGGAAAGCTCTCCCCTGGCTTTATCCTTCAATAATTCTTCTCTTTCCTTGGCTTCCCTTCGACGCTGAGTTACATCACGGAAAACCAGAGCCACACCAATTATGCCCCCGTTCTCGTCCTTAATAGGGGCACTGCTATCGTCAATAGGCACGGGTTCACCATTTTTATTAATCAAAAGTACCTGAGGAGGTAGATCAATGATGGCATCATTTTCAACCACCTTAACCACCGGATCATCAACTGGTGCACCAGTTTCCTCATGAATGATTTTAAAGACATCATTCAGTGGTTGGCCAATGGCCGCATCATGATCCCACCCAGTCAGCTTGCTGGCCACAGGGTTCATGAATTTGAGTTTACCATTTTTATCAGTGGCAATAACTGCGTCCCCAATACTCTCCAGAGTAGTGGACAACCATTTTTCACTTTCTTTGAGTTTACTTTCCATTTGGTGTTTGTAGAGGGCTACCTCCACTGCACTGTGAAGTTCCCGGTCTTCAAAAGGTTTGATTATATAACCAAATGGTTCGGTGATTTTAGCTCGTTTCAGGGTTCTTTCATCAGAATAAGCAGTTAAATAGACTACTGGAATATCATAGGCATCTCTTATCTGTTGTGCTGCCTCAATACCATCCATTTCTCCCTTGAGAACAATATCCATAAGCACCAGATCAGGCCGGTTCCGAGCCACATGCTCCAGGGCTTCCTCTCCAGAGGGTGTTATGGCAGTGACTTCGTAACCCAGACCTTCAGCCCGGTGTTTAATATCCATTGCCACTATGCTTTCATCTTCCACAATCAGGATTTTCACTTCAGACATGCCATTCCCCATTCATATGTAATGTAGATCTCTAACATTATCTTTCAATTTGAACCTTATAAGATTTATTATTAGTTTTACAAAATAATCACATTATAAATTAAAGCAATGCTCAATCATTCTCATGATGTAGATATCTGTGTATTTCAAGGGCCAAATTTCTATTTATTCCCTTAACTTCTGCTATTTCATCAATACTTGCATTTTTTACAGATTCAAAGTCACCAAAATGTCTAAGTAGGTTCATTTTACGTTTGGGTCCAATGCCTGAAATTTCATCCAGAGGAGAACTCTTGAGATTCTTGTCTCTGAGATTTTTATGATATTTTACTGCAAACCGATGGGCCTCATCACGAACCCGCTGTAAGATGTGTAAGGCAGGGGAATCAGAGGGTAATATGAGTGGAATGGAAACTTCAGGTATGAAAACCTGTTCAAACTCTTTGGCCAAACCTATGACTCCTGTTTTTATACTTAATGAATCTAAAACGTCTATTGCAATATTTAACTGACCCCGGCCACCATCAACCACCACCAGATCAGGCGGTGTTTCTCCTTTATTAATCAGTTTTTCATATCGTCTTGTAAGCACTTCCCGCATCATACCATAATCATCAGGTCCGGGTGTTTCAAGTTTATACTTCCTGTAATGGTTTTTTGAGGGTTTACCATCTTCAAATACAACCATAGATGCTACAGCCATTTGTCCGGAGAGATTTGAGATGTCAAAGGCTTCTATACGGCGTGGAATTCTCGGTATTTTAAGATAGGTTTTTAGATCTAGTAAAGCCCCTCTGGCTTGTTTATGGTGGTTTAAAATTATACTGGCATTTTTGGTTACCATTTGCACCAGACGATACTCCAATCCCTCATCAGGCACACTCAGAGACACTGCAAAATCATCACTGGTCCTAATTGAAATATTAGTGTTAACCATAGAACCATTAGTATCCATTTCAGCCCTATTTTCCACATTAAAAACATTACTTTCCATATTTGGACTATTAGAATTATCTAGACTACCAATATCATCCTTTAGACCATCAATATCATCCGCACGAATTTTATCCGACAACCACTTCTCAATAAGGTCTCTGTCTTCAATCATTACCGGAAGTAGAATTTCTGCAGGTACCTGGCGGGGACCTGAATAATACTGTTTGATGAATGCTGCTAAAATCTCAGGGGGTGAGTTTTCCTGGGCTCCTTCCATTAGGAAATCATCTTTTCCCATGATTTTACCATTCCTTACTCTGAAAACAACCACCACCACAACTTCCCCATCATTGGAGGATGCTATGACATCCTGGTCAAGGCTACGGTTAAACTCCATCTTCTGTTTTTCCATAACCTCACCCAGAGAGAATAACTGATCCCTTATAACCACTGCCTTTTCATAGTCATGATTTGAGGCTGCCTGTTCCATCTCTTTTTGGAGAAGGTCCATAACCTCTTTTTGCCGGCCTTCCAGGAATAATTTGACCTTTTCCACGTTTTCATGATAGTCTTCCAGAGTGACCTGTCCACTGCAGGGTGCAGGGCACAGATCAATCTGATAGTTCAGGCAGGGCCCATCCATGCGTTTACAATCCCTGAGCTGAAATACTGGTTTTAAGAGTTTCAGCAAACTCCGGACTGATGTCACATCAGTGAATGGGCCGTAGTAATGAGAACCATCCTCCCGAACACTACGGGTGATGAGCAAGCGAGGATAGTCCTCAGAGGTTATCTGCAAATAGGGAAAGCGTTTATCATCCTTAAGGCGTATGTTATAACGGGGTAAATGTTTCTTTATAAGGTTAGATTCTAAAATAAGGGCCTCTTTCTCAGTATCCGTCACCATGTAATCCATGTGATGGAAGTGACGCATCAAAACCCGGGTTTTGGGATCTTCCAGTTCTTCTTTAAAGTAACTTTTAACCCTTTTTTTAAGAGATTTTGCCTTTCCCACATACAAAATCTCATCCTGAACATCTTTCAGGAGATATACACCTGGTTTTTCAGGTAAATCATTGGGGTTGCTAATTGTAGCTGACAAAATTAATCCTCTTTAACTTAAATTAAAATGATTTTAATGAATTATTCCATTAGATTTTAATGAATTATTTCATTAGTAAATTGATAATCAAAAAAATGATCATTTATTTTTTTTAGATTTCATTTCTCTCATTTCACTTCTTTTCTTTCCAGGGGATATGCAACTTCAGGTCGTTTAACTGCAAATGACTCTTCCAAGTCTTGGCACATATTCCTGGCCATGTTCAGGGGGATTCCCAGAGCCATGTAATCCGTGGGGAACCAGGAGTTACCAGTGGGATCAACAGGACCAATGAATGCAGTGTTTTTAGGAGTCTTTTGAGCCATGTGTGCAGGGTAGGTTATCATTGTTGCACAAGCTGGGCCAAAGGGTGCAATTATAGATTCAAATGGGTTTTCTGTTCTGAAATGGATTAAACTGCACAGATTTCGTATTTGCTGCCCATTTCCGAAACATAAAACTGATTGAACAAGAGAATCTTCACCCGGATAATCATTATTTTCATCTTCATTTTCCGCAAAATCATCACAGGTACTCACCACCAGATACTTGCCCGGTAAGGTAATTTCGCCGATTGATTCTCTAAATTTGTCAAATAATTCAGGACTGGCCTTTAAATACTCGGCAATTCCACCTCTGAAATTTTCATGCCCGGTGGATACAAAATATCGGATGTAGGGTGAAATTTTTTTTGCATATCCCAGCCAGGTGATTCCACCCATACAAACACCTTTCAGGCAATCATGACCCAGATAAACAGGAGGAGCATCTTCACGAACAGCAACAGTTAATACTGCCTTAGCAGAACAGGTATCAACCTCAACCATTGGAATAGCACCTTCTGGAATAGTATTAGATCCATAAACACATAGTGGTGATGTTTCCATCATTCCTGCCCTTTTTAACGATTTTCCAATTTCTTTAATAGTTTTTGACATGTCCAATCCCCCAAAAAAATCTATTAAAATGCCAAAGATGAGTTCTCACTAAAAAATTGCACCTTATACTCCACACCATCAGAAATCTAATTTAAATTATTAAATATGAATCAATTCACTATTATGTTAAATTTACATTTCAAATGATATATTTGGATCTACGAACAGTTCGTAGATCAGTGACTTATATATAATATAGTTGGGAAAGGAATAGTATAATAAAGGATGGTAAATAATATAATCTGTTTTTAGATCTGACAATGACATTAATTAATATTTTGTTTTTGACTTGAGAGGATTGATAAATGAGCAAATTTGAACTTGTATCAAATTATAAGGCATTAGGCGACCAGCCAAAAGCTATTAAATCTTTATCTGATGGAATAAACAGGGGAATGAATCATCAGACCCTTCTAGGAGTTACTGGTTCTGGTAAGACTTTCACCATGGCCAATGTAATCAAAGAAGTCCAAAAACCTACCCTGGTAATATCTCACAATAAAACACTGGCAGCACAACTCTATGAAGAGTTCAAAGAACTGTTCCCCAACAACGCCGTGGAATACTTCGTCAGTTACTACGATTACTACCAGCCCGAGGCCTATGTGCCCCAAAGCGATACTTACATCGATAAAGAGTCATCTATCAATGAAGAAATTGATATGATGCGGCACAGTACCACCCAATCTCTTTTAAGCAGAGATGATGTGATCGTGGTGTCTAGTGTGTCCTGTATTTATGGTATTGGTGCACCAGAAGACTACGGAAACCTGGTACTCCAATTGGAGATGGGTCAGCAAGTAGAAAGGGAGGAAATAATCTCTAAACTGGTTGAGATGCAGTACGAGCGGAATGATATTGATTTCAGCCGGGGAAAATTTAGAGTAAGGGGCGATGTGTTGGAGATCTTCCCTGCCCAGGGAAAAACAGCCATTAGAGTGGAACTTTTCGGTGATGAAGTCGACGGCTTATCATTCATTGACCATGTAAGAGGCACTGTGAATCGCCAAATGGACAAAATAGTTGTTTTTCCAGCCAAACACTTTGTAACCTCACCTGAAAAAATGAACAAAGCCCTGAAAAAGATTGAAGATGAACTAGAAGACCGACTCCGCGTTTTGGAGGCTGAGAATAAACTGGTGGAAGCTCAACGTCTTGAACAGCGCACCAGATTTGATCTGGAAATGTTAAAAGAAATGGGCTACTGTCAGGGAATTGAAAATTACAGTATGCATATTTCCGGAAGAAAGTGGGGAGAAACCCCCTACAGTTTACTGCGTTACTTCCCAGATGACTATTTAACCATTATCGATGAATCACACGTAACTGTACCCCAAATCAGGGGGATGTACGCTGGTGACCGTGCACGTAAGGATGTTCTGGTTGATTATGGGTTCCGCCTGCCATCTGCACGTGAAAATAGACCTCTGAACTTTGAAGAGTTCCAGAGTCTCCAGAACCAGGTGACCTATGTCTCAGCCACCCCTGCCCAGTACGAGTTAAACCTCTCAGAGCAAGTGGTGGAACAAATTATCCGACCCACTGGCTTGGTGGACCCTGAAATAAAGTTGTACCCTGTACAGGGCCAGGTTGATCACCTGCTGGGTCAGATCAGAGAAAAAACTGAAAAAAATCAGAGGGTTCTGGTGACCACCCTTACCAAACGCATGGCCGAAGACCTGACTGATTACTATGCACGTACCGGGGTTAAGGTACGCTACCTTCACTCTGAGATCAGTACCCTGGAAAGGATTGACATTATTGATGACCTGCGCAGGGGAGAATTTGACTGTCTGGTGGGGGTAAACCTACTCCGGGAAGGTTTGGACCTCCCTGAAGTGGGCCTGGTGGGTATCCTGGATGCAGATAAGGAAGGATTCCTCCGCTCCCAACCCGCACTAATCCAGACCATTGGACGAGCTGCGCGTAATGTTGAAGGTCAGGTGATTATTTACGCAGATAAAATAACTGACTCAGTCCGTAATGCAGTTGATATAACCAATCACCGCCGAGAATTACAGTTAAAATATAATCAAGATCACGGGATCACCCCCAGAAGTACAGAACGGACATTGAAAGAGAAAACTAAAGAAAAAGACGTTATTATGCGTGATGATGTGGAGAAAATGCCTAAAGATGAACTGCGTCTTCTGATAAAGGATTTGAAAGAGGAAATGAAAAAAGCAGCTTCCAGGCTGGACTTTGAAGAAGCAGCCAAGATCAGAGATAAGATACTAATTCTGGAAGGAGTTTAGGACTGATGAATAATAAGAAAGAAATTATTTTAATTAAGGGAGCTCGGGAGCACAATCTCAAAAATATTGACCTGGAGATTCCCCGGGACAAATTCGTAGTAATAACTGGACTAAGTGGTTCTGGAAAGTCATCCCTGGCATTTGACACTATCTATGCCGAAGGACAAAGACGATACGTGGAATCCCTATCTGCCTATGCTCGGCAGTTTTTGGGTCAGATGAAAAAACCAGAAGTGGATTACATTGAGGGGCTGTCCCCTGCCATATCCATCGATCAGAAAACCACCCGGATGAACCCACGTTCAACTGTGGGAACCGTGACCGAGATATATGATTATTTAAGACTTTTATTTGCACGTATCGGAACACCCCACTGCCACCAGTGCGGTAAGGCCATAAGCCAGCAGACTGCAGGCCAGATAGTGGACAGTATCCTCCAGGAAAAGGAAGGCAGTAAGATACAGATACTGGCACCCCTGGTGAGGGACCGGAAGGGCGAACACCAAAAGGTGTTTGAAGACCTGCGCAGTAAGGGCTTTGTGAGGGTTCGGGTTGATGGGGAAGTTCACAGTCTGGATGATGATTTCCAGCTGGAGAAAAACTTCAAACACAGCATCGAAGTTGTTGTAGATAGGTTAGTTATCCGCTACGATCGTGATTTTGAAAGCAGACTTGCAGATTCCGTGGAAACTGCCTTGGAACTGGGTGAAGGTCTCCTTATCGTGACCTACAGTGAAGATGAACCCCCTAAAGAGAAAATTTACAGCGAACACTTCGCCTGTACTGACTGTGGGATCAACTTCGAGGAGATCAGCCCCAGGATGTTCTCCTTCAACAATCCCCACGGAGCCTGCCCAGAATGTAATGGACTGGGAAGTAAACTGGAAATCGATGCCGATCTGGTGGTACCGGACCCCACACTATCATTAAATGAGGGAGCTATTCTACCATGGAGTAAATCCAAACACCGCGACAACTACTACGGGCAGATGTTAAAGGCAGTAGCTGATCATTACGGTTTCAGCATGGACACACCATTCCAGGATCTGCCCCAGAAATACCAGGATATCATCCTCTATGGCTCACCAGATAAGATCGAATTTGAGTTCCAGAGGAAGAACCGCCTCCACCGTGTTCACCGCTACTTTGAGGGAGTGGTAAAGCGAATGGAACGTATCTTCATGGAGACCAAATCCAATTACATGCGCAGTTACATGGGTCACTTTATGAGTGATCGTAAATGTCCTGCCTGTAATGGAACCCGCCTTCGGCCTGAAAGTCGGAGTGTGACTGTGGGTGGTAAATCCATCACCCAGGTGGTGGAGATGCCCATTAAAAATTCATACCAGTTCTTCGAATCACTGGAATTATCTGAGAGGGAACAGTTCATTGGACAGGAAGTCCTGAAGGAGATAAAAGAACGTTTGAAGTTTTTAAAAAATGTGGGCCTGGATTACATCACCCTGGCCAGATCTTCAGGCAGTTTATCTGGTGGAGAAGCTCAGAGGATACGCCTGGCCACACAGATAGGCTCGGGACTGGTGGGTGTATTGTACATTCTGGATGAACCCAGCATTGGTTTGCACCAGAGGGACAACCACCGACTCATTGAAACCCTTAAAAAGCTGAGGGATATTGGAAACACCCTCATTGTGGTGGAACACGATGAAGACACCATACTCCACGCTGATTACGTGGTTGATATCGGTCCCGGTGCAGGGGAACACGGTGGTTGGATTACCGCCACTGGAACTCCACAGGACATAATGAAAAACCCGGACTCCATAACTGGCCATTACCTCTCCAGGCAGGAAACCATACCCATCCCATCTGAACGTAGCACCCCCAATGGTAATTATTTAACAGTGAATGGTGCCAGGGAGCATAACCTGCAAAACATCAACGTGGAATTTCCCATGGGGGTGTTTACCTGCATTACCGGAGTTTCCGGGTCTGGTAAAAGTACCCTAATCAACGATGTATTATACAAGGGGCTTTATGGAACACTTAACCATAAGCACATGAATCCTGGTAAGCATGATTCCATTACCGGCACAGAACATGTGAACAAAGTTATTATAATCGATCAATCCCCTATTGGCCGTACTCCCCGCTCCAATCCGGCTACCTATACCGGGGTGTTCACCTACATCCGGGAGATATTCGCCCAAACACCCACCTCCAAGAAACGGGGTTACAAACCAGGAAGGTTCAGTTTCAATGTTAAAGGTGGAAGATGTGAGGCCTGTACCGGTGATGGTATCATAAAAATAGAAATGCATTTTTTAGCAGATGTTTACGTACCCTGTGAGGTTTGTAAAGGTAAAAGGTACAATAAGGAAACCCTGGAAGTTCGTTACAAGGGTAAAAATATCTCAGAAGTTCTGGACATGACTGTTGAGGAGGCACTGGAGTTCTTTGAGAATATTCCCCGTATCAAGAAAAAACTGCAGACCCTGGATGATGTGGGTTTAAGTTACATTAAACTGGGACAGCCCGCCACCACATTATCTGGAGGAGAAGCCCAGAGGGTGAAACTGGCCAAGGAATTAAGCCGCCAGAGCACCGGCCGCACACTGTACATACTGGATGAACCCACCACCGGACTGCACTTTGCCGATATCAGGAAATTACTGGAAGTCTTGGGAAGGCTGCGTGACGGTGGAAACACGGTAATCGTCATTGAACACAATCTGGATGTTATAAAAACCGCAGACCATATTATAGACCTTGGACCTGAAGGAGGAGATGGTGGTGGAATGGTGGTTGCCCAGGGAACACCAGAAGAAATCGCTAGCAGTGATGGTTCTTACACTGGAGAATTTTTAAAAGATGTTTTAAATAGTGTGGAAGATTTGGCCAATGAAAAAGAGCCATTAGGCAGCCAGGGTATAAAAACAGGAAAAGAAATTGGTGAATCTGGTACAGATAACCGTGCTAAGTAATCACTAGAATTAAGATGGGTTGAATCAATATTCACCCACCTTTCAACCCTTCAATATTTTTTTCTCAAATCCTTCCCTTAATAGCTCTTTTATTTTTAATATCTAATCCAAATCACGAAAGTTATAACTGTAACCATCATGGCAATAGTAGATGCAGTAGCAATATATATCATAATGTGACATGGCTTTTATATTCTTCATTTGCTGTTCAGTCATATTTGTGGCGTTGATTTGGATTGTACCATTGGCAACTACTAATACGTAACCGGTGAAGAGTTCTTTGAACTTGTCCAGGCTCATCTCAATATCACCCAAATTAGGGTCAGTGAGATAAACTGTGGTGTTGGTTATGTTTCTAATGATATTGTAGTGATAGACACCATTTATGTTTAAAACTACTATATAATCTGTTTTTAGTTGGCTTGTGTCGTTTATTATGAATCCTTTGGCAGTTAATCCCGTTCTGTTCGCAGCCTGAGCAAGACCCCACATACTGGTTCCGGTTTCATCAGTACCAGCCCACTGTGCAAGTTCCATTTCCGTGGCATTGACGCCCAGGTGTTTCATTACTGTGGCCAGTGCCGCCGGTCCGCAGGTGTAGATGGTTGTGGCCATCACCATATTAGCGGAGTTTACTGTGGAGGTATCTGCCAACCAGTTATCAGTTAAGCTATTTCCAGACATGGTAGTGCTGTTGGAGTCATAGGTACTGATACCACCACCATTGCCAGTGATAATATTCCAGGTTATATTGGTGCTGTTGGACTGGTAGAGATAGATTCCTATCCAATTGTCCTTTACTGTGTTGTTATTAAGATTATTGCTGGTGGAATTGAAGATAGCTATCCCACAAATATGCTGTGTCAACCTCTTTTAATAAATAAATTATATTTTTTCCCTTATTAGGGACCCAATGATTCCACCTACAGCACCTAAAATTGCTGAAGTAGCCGCGACGAACAGCGCAGACGTGGAAAAAAGTACTACACTAGGAAAAGGTGATAGATTAAAATCAAGTGTAATAACGATCCAAATTCCCAGTATAAATCCACCTATCAATCCTGCAATAATTCCATTTTTAGCTCCATTTTTATATCCGTTGTTTACAAGATATCCCACAATTACCCCTGGAATAAACATACCTATAAAAGAACCATATTCAACCATTCCTAAAATAATTCCAAGTACCACGACCAAAGCTGCCCCTATAATAATATATTTCCAATTTATCATCTCATTCTCAGCTCCATATTTTGTAAGATTGTTTTTATCATACTTAAAAATAACCAGTATCTGAATCAAGCAGGGCACTAAAAGACTACAATATTATCTGGAGATGAGCGTTGAATTTATTATTATCTGTTAAACATCTTTTTATTATACGAATATTGGGAGAACTGGTTTCATTAATTGATGTTTCATAACAATGCAGTTTTCATAAAATCTCTCAGAACGAAATATTTTTTTATTAAATGAACTAGATTATCCATAGATCAATAATATTACGGACTATGTGACTCTATGCTCATTACTTAATACAACACTAGAAAATCATTTAATCAAATTTTATTTGTGATAATTGTCCCAAACCAGGATGGAATATTTATAACATTGTGAATATGGGGTAAATTACATGTATAATAATGAACATAAATCATTTAACAAATTAATAAAAAAAGGGGGTAAAATATGGTGGCCATCCCTGTGTTAATCACTTTTTTATACGCTTTAGAACCTGTATACAACGTTTTAAATAATATGTCTCTTAATGAAGATTACTTCCGTTTGTTAATGCTTATTATTGTAGTGGTTCTGGTGGCTATTCTCGCCGAAAGGATTGAAAAGATAAGAAAACTCAATGAACTGAACCAGAAATTAAAGGTTCAAACTGATAAGCTGGAAGATGCCAACCAGGAACTGGAGGCATTTGCGTATTCAGTATCACATGACTTGAGAGTTCCCTTAAGGGCCATAGATGGTTTTTCACGCATACTGGTGGAAGATTATGAGGATAAACTGGATGAAGAGGGAATAAGACTCCTGAACATTGTGAGGGACAACACTGCCAAAATGGGGCACCTCATTGATGACATCCTCCTTCTATCACGGGCCAGCCGTCAGGAGATGAAACTCAATGAACTGGACATGGCAGCCCTGGCAGAGAGTGTTTATGGTGAATTCCATACAGATGTGGAAGGACGGAACATTCAGTTCTCAGTGGGTGATCTTCCCCATGCCTACGGTGACCGGGCCATGCTGGGACAGGTATATCAAAACCTCATTGGTAATGCCATTAAATTCACACGCAACAAGGACCCTGCCATAATTGAGGTGGGTAGCAAAGTTGAGGGTAAAGAAATTACCTATTACGTCAAGGACAACGGAGCCGGTTTTGATATGAAATACATTAACAAACTCTTCGGACTCTTCCAGAGACTGCACAGCCCTGAAGAATTTGAGGGAACTGGTGTTGGCCTTTCCATTGTCCAAAGGGTTGTAAGGAGACACGGTGGACATGTTTGGGGTGAAGGATCAGTGGATGGTGGTGCAACCATTTATTTCACCCTCCCTAAAGATAAGCCGAAATAATATGAATATTTAGAAAAGTTTATAATGAAATCAAAGAGAAATAAGAAATAATAATAGATTAAAGACCAATGGAAGGTGTGTTAATGGATTTAGAAGAGGCTGATATTTTACTGGTGGAAGATAACCCTACTGATGCCGAGCTTACCATGAGGGCTCTTAAAAGGAAAAACCTAGCCAACCAGGTAGTCTGGGTGAAAGATGGAGCTGAAGCTCTGGAATTTATATTCGCCACCGGACAGTTTGCCCATAGAGATGTTGAAAACTTTCCAAAACTCATATTACTGGATCTGAGAATGCCCAAAGTTGATGGTCTGGAAGTCTTACAGAAGATCAAGGCCGATGATCGAACCAACAAGATACCTGTGGTTGTTTTAACCTCCTCCCAGGAGGACAGGGATATAGTGGAAAGTTACAAGTTAGGAGTAAATAGCTACGTCAGTAAACCAGTGGAATTCGATGATTTCATTGAAGCAGTATCCACCCTGGGATTTTACTGGATGCTCATCAACAATCCCCCCTAATTTTATTTCAATCATGAAGAATCTCTTATTTCAATCATTAAAATCTTGAATAATAATTTACATGAATAATAGGGGTTAAAATAATAACAAGCCACATATGGAATAGCCCTTAGACAATATAATAATGTTAATAACCATAACAAAGGATAAAAATCTCTAATGATTAGTTTGGAGAATGATACAATAATTAAGGGAAATAAATCCCATCATGGCATAAATCCCTAGTGATCATATGGAAGAAAAAATTAAAGTCTTAATCCTGGAAGACGTTCCTTTAGACGCGGAACTAATAGAAAGGGAACTTAGAAAAGAAGGTTTCGATTTTACCAGTCATCGTGTTGAGCACGAAGATGAATACCGAAAGAAAGTGGAGGAATGGCAACCACACATTATACTGGCAGACCACTCATTACCCCAGTTTGACGGTGTCTCCGCTCTTCACATAGCTCAGGAAAAATCATCACACACACCATTTATATTTGTCAGTGGAAAGATAGGGGAAGAATTTGCAGTGGAAATGCTGAAAAAAGGAGCTACCGACTACGTACTCAAACATAACCTTTCTAAATTAGGATATGCTGTTCGAAGAGCTTTAACTGAAGCACAAGAACATCTGGAAAAAAAAATAGCCCAGGAAGCTCTCTTGGAAAGTGAAAAAAAATACAGGGCGCTCTTTGAGAAAACCAAAAATCCCATTCTGGTATTTACTGAGGATGGTACCTTCACCGATTTTAACCAAGCTGCAGTAGATTTTTTGGAAACAGAACCAGTCCAACTTCTTAAACATAAAATTCATCATTTCCTTGCCCCTAAAGCAGCCTCACTTGACATGAAAGACTGGTCCACTGGACGTATAGTAGAATTACCTCTCGAGATTAATGATGAACTTAAAATACTGGAACTAACTATCACCCCCGTAAAACTGGGTGAAACCAACATTATCTTTGGCACTGGACGGGATCTCACTCAACAAAAGAGGATGGAAAATGCTCTGAAAGAGAGTGAAGAAAAATACCGGCTCCTGGTTGAAAATCAAACCGACATGGTGGTAAAATTCGATCCCGAAGGAGAAGTTCTTTTTGCCAGCCCTTCCTACTGTGAAGTTCTGGGACGCACTGAAGAAAGTATTTTGGGAAGTAATTTTCTACCCCTCGTACACCAGGAAGACCAGAAAAAAACTCATAGGGCATTGGAAAAACTGCGTCGTCCTCCATATGTGGTTTTCCTGGAACACCGCCTGCTGACCATGAACGGCTGGCGCTGGATTGCCTGGGCAGATAAGGCTATAATGAATGATAAAGGCGAACTGGAAGCATTTGTAGGTGTGGGACGTGACATAACTGAGCGTAAACTGGCTGAAGACAGGATAATGAGATCTTTAAAGGAAAAAGAATTATTACTCAGGGAAATTCACCACCGTGTGAAAAATAATCTGCAAATTATATCCACCCTTTTAAGTCTTCAATCATCCCAAATTGAAGACCAGGGTGTCATCGATCTGTACCGGGAAAGTCAGAACCGCATACTCTCCATAGCATTGATACATGAAAATCTTTACCAATCCGAGGATTTAACCAATATCAACTTTGCCAATTACGTCCAAAATCTCATTAACGACCTTTTCCACTCCTATGGGGTGGATCCTGACAAAATACAAATTAACATGCACATAAAAGATGTTAAAATGGGCATTGAAACCGCAATTCCCTGTGGTCTTATCATCAATGAACTAATTTCTAACACCTTAAAACACGCATTTCCACAGGGTGAAGGCAAAATATATCTTGAATTATCAAGAAAAGATGATGGAAAATTCTTGTTAATAGTCCAAGATAATGGAAAACCATTCCCCTCGGAATTTAAATTTGATGATACTGATACTCTGGGAATGAAACTAATTTCTAGCCTGGTGAATCAGCTAGATGGGAAGATAACCCTAATTAAAGATAATAAAGAGTTTAAAATAGATTTTGAGGAACTTAAATATAAGGAGCGGATCTGATGGCCAAATCCTGCATACTGGTGGTTGAAGACGAAGCAATAGTAGCCATGGGCATTAAACAAAAATTAGAAGACTTAGGTCATCAAGTAGTGGATATTGTGTTCACGGGGGAGGATGCTGTTCAAACAGCCCTGAAAAAAGAACCCGATCTAATTTTAATGGACATTGTTCTCAAGGGGAGTATGGATGGTATAGAAGCCGCTGCTAAAATACGCAACCAGATGGATATCCCTGTAATCTACTTGACTGCATATTCAGATGAAGAAGTCCTGGAAAGGGCCCGTATGACCGAGCCCTATGGATATATTATCAAACCATTCAAAAAGAGTGAATTGAATGCCAACATAGAAATGGCTCTTTATAAACATGCCGAGGATCAGAAAAAAAGTGAAACTGTTAAAAAGCAGGTTTTAGCAGATTTCTATGATTTCATTCTCAACTCCATGCCCACCACTGCAGATCAGTCCGATGCTGAGATCAGGAACACTCTACTAAAAATATTTGGATCACGCCTGGAAGAGGATATGAGACCTCGTTTCGAGCGTGAACTTGGAGATATTGTTGAAGAACAGGATCTATCTGATCTGGAAAGCATCTACAATGCTTACCTTGATTGGGTTGCCAAACTCTTTGCAGATTTTGGTGTTCAAACCAAAATCGAAGCTAACGGCCCAGTGCATCTTTTTAAATTCCTCAACTGCCCCTGGATTGAAGATGCCAAGAAGAAACCTGTGTTCTGTCTTAACTGTCAGGCTATAATGCAACAAACCTTTGATTGGACTGGTATGGATGGAACTGTGGAAAAAAAGGCCACTATTGCTGATGGTTCAAACGCATGTGTCTTCAGATTCAATGTACCCTTCATGAAAAAAGAGGGAAATCATCATGATTGATATTTTGCCTTTGCAGATTAATGATTCCAACTATCCTTAAAGCTTGATAAGTTAATATGGGGATAGCTAAACCTAGATTTATTTAGCATCCAGTAGAAGAGTATTTAGCATCATAAACGGGTTATTCTTGATGCGTGGGGTTGCAATTCTCCATTATCATGAGACCATTATCATGAGACAACCAAAGCAGTTCAAATACTATTAAAAAATACTAACAATATTATTTTCATATGGGGATTAAGATTAATATATTAATTAAGATAGGGGTTCTCTTTTAATGAAGATTGAATAATTAATATTAAAAATCAGGCATAATGATTTTTATTCGAATAGATCAATATTCAATGTAGATCCAATATCAAAATTTAAATCATGATCCAAGATTAAATTTAATCAATTCTAGGGATTAATAATGTTTTTGTAAACAGCTATTATTGGTGATGTAATGAGCCTGATTATAACTTACGTTGGGAAGAAAGGTTGCGTGATGGCCGGTGACAAACGCAGCATAGGTTTTCTTGGAGATAGGAAACAGCGAGAGCTTCTGGAAGAAGAGTTGTACGCTGGTAAAATAAAAACCACAGAAGATCTCCATAAAAGAGCAGAACAACTGGACATAAACCTCAAAATCACGGACAATGTGGAAAAAGTGCGTAATCTTGGTGAAGTGCTGGTGGGTGAAGTTAAACTTCGAACCACACTTGAAACCCGGCGGAAAAGGATATATGGGACCAGTAGTGGTTACCATCAGGTTGAACTTACCGGATCCGAAATCAGGAAGGTTCAAAGTGGTCAAAGCTCAATTGTAGTCTTCGGGAACAAGATAACCAAGGAAATTGCCAACAAACACCTTAAAAAGTACTGGAAATCCAAAACAAGTCTGGATGAAGTTGGTAAAATATTCAGAAGAATCATGGAAGATGTGGCACAGGCCACACCCTCGGTAAGTCAACAATACGATATTTTCATTATCCACCCCCAGCTGAACCATAAACAGGCTATGGAACTCTTGAGAACCACCATAGTCGGTGATGTTAAGGAACTGGAAAAATGGCGTGAAAAGCTTAAACAGGAAATGCTGGAAAAAACAAGGGACATTCAGATGGCTTCAAGAATATTAACTCAGGGTGAAGTGGGAAGAGTGAGGAAAGTGGAAGGAGATGAAGTGGAAGTGATACTCTCACCTGGTGTGGAAGCCTTAAATACCAGATGGGACACCCTTGCCAGTGAAGGGGAAACCATAATAATGAAAATGGAAACTCCAACTCCCCTCAATCTGGGTGACATGGTGGTAATTGAAGATGAAAATCTGTGCATTAAAAAGGATAAAACATCTTTAAGCTGTGATATTATACTCTGTAAATCAAGTTAAGTGAAATAATAAGTAAAGAAATGGATAATACTTTAATAGAGATGAGATTTTACAGTCAATGCATAAATATAAATTGTAATTTAAATCAAGGTGAATAACATGAAGCTAACTTTTTTAGGAAGTGGTGGCGGACGCTTTCGCCACCATAACTCAGCGCAGGATGACCGGCGGATTTAGAATCGACGGTATAGATGGTAAAAACCTGCACCTGGATCCGGGTCCTGGGGCTCTGGTAAGAAGTTACCAGTTCGGTGTGAACCCCCTTAAACTTCACGGAATCCTGGTATCACACTCCCACACCGATCACTATAGTGATGCTGAGGTCTTAATTGAAGCCATGACCAGGGGCATGACCCGAAAGAAGGGACTGGTGATTGGTAGCCAGAGCGTTATTAATGGATACAAGCAGTGGGGACCATGCATATCCCATTACCATCTCTCAAAACCACAGGTCAAAGTAATGGAAGAGGGAGATGCCCTGAGAGTAGGTGATGTTAAAGTCACCGCCACACCCACCCAACATGGTGACCCTAAAAATATTGGTTTCCGCCTGGAATGGGACAGATTCACCTTATCCTACACCTCAGATACTGCCTACTTTGAAGAACTTCACCAGCACCATCAGAATGCCGATGTTCTCATTGCCAGTGTAATTCGTCCGGGAAATGAAAAGATCAGGGGGCATCTGTGCGCTGATGAATTCCAGCAATTGTTGGATGAAACTCATCCTAAACTGGCCATTATGACCCACCTAGGTATGAAACTCATTACAGACCACCCTGTGGAAGAAGCCACCAGAATTAGTAAAATAACTGGTGTTAAGACCATAGCTGCTCAGGATGGTATGGTTATAGATCTGGATAATTTCCGGGCAAAACAACAGACACTGGATAAATACTAATCTTAAGATTTAAGATTACATTCCTAAAATAGAAGAATAAAAGAAAATTTTAAATGACATTTAAGTGAATAAGTGTTATGTGCCTCGGTGGCTCAGTCTGGTAGAGCGCGTGACTCGTAATCTCGTGGTCGGGGGTTCAAATCCCCCCCGAGGCTCTATTTATATTATCATGATAATATTGAAATAAAATAACTTAAAAATAATAATATGCATATTAATGATGAATTTTTCGCTTAACCTGTGAAAATGAAGGTCTGTTAGCCTAAACTATTCATTTTAGAATAAAAATATGAAATGTATTCATTTTAAATTATAATATTGATTACACTACTAAATCTGTATTTAAACAGGGGATTTACTATGAAAGTAATGTTCAATAATGGATTGGTGATGTGTCGTGAACATTATCACTGCCAGTATGAAAGCTGCAAGCACTATTCCTGGCACCAGGAGAAAGAATCGTGTAAGAGTCGCAGATGCCAGAAACTACGCCAGATGGTTAGCTGCACCAAAACACCAATTGAAAGATGATAATTCGTAATATATACCGGTTAATAAATTTATATGTTAAAAAAAAGGTTATATGGACCTCAATGATAACCTATTGATTTGTACCATTAGACTCTTAGTTATTACTTGTTTTAATTTAGGGAGTGTAGAAATACGCCCGATAAACAATTAAAGACAAAACACCTACTACTACAATTAACAGTATGGCTACAGAAAGGATCATGATTATAATACCATGGGTTTTGTTAGGCCCACCTCTTCGAAAGAGAACTATTCCCAGTATAAGACCTACAACTGAGAGTATACCTACCGAGAATATGCCCAAAATTGACAGGGCGTAACCTAACACAATTAATAATGTACTGGGTTTTTCTTGAGGACTACTTTCAGTTACCAGTTTATTTGGGATTGCCTGACCACAGTTCTGACAGAACTGGGAGTTTTCTTCATTTTCTGTTCCACAATTAGGGCATGATACCATTCAAACACCTCATTTATTCGTTTTAATTTTTCAAATATATAATTTATTATTCACTCACAATAATTACTGGGCTGTTCCTTTTTTATAAAATAATAACCTATTTTTTAGAGAATCTATATTCTAAAGGAAAAATAATTACATTAAAATTCAGAGAACAAAAAATAATGACAATTCAACGTTATTTAACATAAATATTTTACATTAACCGATAATAATCATGCCATATATAAAATCAAATTAGGAAGAAAATCATTCCAAATAAATTAAATAACAGGGAAAATATCAGTTAAAATTAAAAAATAATTAATGGAGTTATTTACTATGTTCTGTCCGGAATGTGGTGTGGAACTACAAGACCATGAAAATGTATGTCCTAAATGTGGAAGAGATCTGCATGATCTACATGAACTGGAGGAAAAAAATTTAAAGAAATTGATAATTGTAATTATCGGCGTAATTTGTGTGCCAATTATGGTAATCACAACGTATTTATACATAGGTATGGTTGCAATCTACCTTTCACTGATTGTATTATCTGTAGCTTTTATAATTTACCTTATTTACGGAAATAAAGATTCTAACCATGCAAAAATAGAAAAATGCTGCCCAAAGTGTTATAACATGTATTTAAACGTTGATTTCTGTTTTAAATGTGGGTACGATCTTAGAGAACTAATTGGATTTTCAACATGGACTGGTTATGATTTGGAGATACATGAAAAATACATCAAGATAAGTCGTTATTATCTCAACAGGGGAATGAGAAATTATGTATGTACAGGTAAATATGCCATGATACATATTAGAAACCTTCATGTTCAATACAACAAATGTGGGAGGTTTTTATCCAAATTACCATGTTTAGTATTTGAATATGATCCATTCTACATTGATGAGAAAGGTAAACCCAAAGACAAATACATATTTAAAATCACCATACTAAAAAAACTGGCCCCACAAATTGAAAAAGCTATATCAGATCCAATTTTCCTGAAGGCCCGTAGTAATGAACCTTACCCAGTAAAAGATCCTCTTCCACAGGATTATAATCCTAGAAAGGTAAAAAAATGAAACAAAATACTTTAAAAAAGAACAATTAAAAACATTATCACAAAGAAATAACCTATTTTCGAATATAATTTGAAAAATGACATTAGGGTGCGTTTTAAAAAAATCTGAAAAAAAATATTAATGTATTATTATTTAAAAGATCTTAAAAAAACCATTATACATGTCTGGGGTTTATAAACCCGGATCTTAACAGATGATCAGCAATGACCATTGCCATGGCAGATTCAGCCACTGGAGTGACCCTTGGACAGATACATGGGTCGTGCCTGCCTTTTATCTGGATTTCGGTTTCTTCCATTTTTTCCAGATCAACTGTTTTTTGAACTGTACTGATGGATGGTGTGGGTTTGACTGCCATTCTGGCCACTATGGGCATGCCATCGGATATTCCTCCAATGATACCCCCACTTGTATTGGTAGTGGTTTTTATCTCTTTTCCTTCCAGGTAATATTCATCATTGGTAACGCTGGCTTTGGATTCGGCTAAACTGAATCCAAAACCAATTTCCACACCCTTCACTGATCCGATTCCCATTAGGGCCCGGGCCAGATCTGCATCTAATTTGTCAAAAACAGGTTCTCCCAGGCCGGCAGGAACATTAAAGGCCAGTGTTTCCACCACTCCTCCCACAGAGTCTCTTTTTTCTTTGGCATCCAGGATTTTTTCCTCCATTAAGATTGCGGCCTTTTCATCAGCACATCTAACTGGGTTTCGGGAGGAATATTCTCCAATAAGTCCGTAGGCAACGTGGCTGGCCTTCACATCAGCTACCTGGATTACATGGGAGACCACCTTAATCTCCACCAGTTCAAGGAGCTTTTTGGCAACTGCCCCACCAATCACATGGCCAATTGTGGTTCGACCACTGCCCCTGCCACCTCCACGGTAATCATAACATCCGTACCTGGCAGTCCAGGTGTAGTCACCGTGCCCGGGTCTTGGTTTATTTTTAAATGGTTTATAAGCAGATGAATCTGCATCCTTATTGTACACCACACCGGTTATAGGTGTGCCATCAGTTTTACCCTCAAAAATCCCGGATAAAATTTCAACCTGGTCTGTTTCTCCCCGAGAGGTGGTTATTTTACTGGTTCCAGGTCTACGCCTGTCTAACTCTGACTGTATATCTTCAATTGATAGTTCTAATCCTGCAGGGCAGCCATCAATTACTGCACCAAGGGCCCTCCCATGACTGCTTCCAAATGTAGTGACTGTGAAAAATTCACCAGTTGTATTTCCTGCCATAAAGCTGCATCCTCCTTAACAAACTAACCATGTTATAGTTATAGTATTAAACCATGAATAATAATTACTTTTAGTCTATCTAAAATTAGTTTAGTCTATCTAAATTTATTTCCCAAATAATTAAAAACAATATTAACATACTAAAAAACTTAATAACATATACCTCCATTCAAATATTGGAAAATCATCACAAGAGGTATTATTTAAATGTCACATTTAAAGCGAATATTTGAAAAGCTTTACCATCTTTACGGTCCACAGGGATGGTGGCCTCTGATGGATTATGAAGGTGTAAATCCAACAAAAACAGGTTCTTTACGTGGTTATCATCCGCTTAATTACGATTTACCCGAAACTCCTGATGAACAGTTCGAAATTATTTTGGGGACGATTTTAACCCAGAACACGGCCTGGACCTCAGCTGAAAAAGCACTGAAAAATCTGAAAGAACTGGATGTAATTCATCCAAAAGGGTTGCTGTTACTGGATGATGAACTACTAAAGAGTGCTGTGCGTCCTGCAGGATTCTTAAACCAGAAATCAGCTTATCTCAAGAACATAAGCCAGTTTTTCCACTCACTGAATGGTAGAACGCCCAGCAGAAAAGAAGTTTTAAAAGTCAAAGGTGTGGGGAACGAAACAGCAGATTCCATCCTACTTTACGCATACCATCAACCAGAATTTGTGGTGGATGCATATACCAGGAGGATTCTCAGTCATCTACAAATAATAGATGAGAATATCAACTACCTACAACTTAAAAAGTTGTTTGAGGATAATTTACCCGAAGATGTGCATCTATATCAGGAATATCATGCTCTGATTGTGGAACATGCTAAACGATATTATGGTAGGAAACCCTATAAAGACAACATTTTAAGTGAGACAACATTTTAGTGATTATAAAAATTTTTTTAGATAAAAAATGGATTTATAACACTTAAAATCACGGATAAATTGTTCTTTTCTATTAAAATTGGTTTAAAATTCTGAAATTAATGATTGATAAATTCTGCCATTAGTTTTATAATACATCAAACATATATCATTAAATCAATATACAGCAAGAGCAATTATAAGATTTTTTTAATTTAACTGGTGATTGGTGATGTGTAAATGAATTTCCCAACCCGTAGAATGCGCAGACTTAGAAAAACCCCCCAACTTAGGAAAATTCTCCAAGAAACTACTTTAAATGCAGAAGATTTCATTTATCCTTTGTTTATAAAGGAAGAACTGGAAGAAGGTGCTGGAGAACACATCGATACCATGCCTGGCCAGTACCGTTACAGTCTGGAGGATGCAGTGGAGGAAGCTAAAAGACTGGAAAAACTGGGCCTTCAATCAGTCCTTTTATTCGGAATGCCTGAAGAAAAGGATGAAATGGGAACTTCTGCCTATGCTGAGGATGGGATAGTACAACAGACTGTCAGGCGCTTAAAAGCAGAAACTAACCTGGTGGTTATCACTGATGTTTGCCTCTGCCAGTACACCACCCATGGCCACTGCGGAATTGTGGAAAATGGAGAGATCATCAACGATGAAAGCCTGCTTTTACTTGCAAAAACCGCTTTGAGTCATGCTGAAGCTGGTGCAGACATAGTAGCCCCTTCGGATATGATGGATGGCCGTGTGGAAGCCATTCGTGAAATGTTAGATGATGGAGGGTTCCAGGACACACTGATCATGTCCTACGCTGCCAAGTATGCATCAAGTTTCTACGCACCATTCCGTGATGCAGTTTGCTCAGCCCCATCATTTGGGGATCGCAGAACCCATCAGATGAATCCAGCCAATGTTGAGGAAGCCCTTTTAGAGGTTGAATTAGACCTCAATGAAGGAGCAGATATTATAATGATTAAACCAGCCATGGCATATTTAGACGTGATCCGTGCAGTTAAAGAGGAGTTTAGGATGCCAACCGCCGCTTACCAAGTTAGTGGAGAGTATTCCATGCTAAAAGCCGGGATTGAAGCAGAATACCTCACTAACGATGCTATATACGAATCATTGTTATCCATTAAACGAGCCGGTGCTGATCTTATCATATCCCACTTCACCCCTGACTTTCTGGAAGGAAAACTGGATGAAAGATGTTAAATAAGGACTTGATGATTTTAAGAGTTGATTTTTTAGAATATAAATAAACTAACCATTGCCCAAAAAAATAATCATTAATTGAGGTGAACCCCCTTGGAATCCAGTTATGTTGCTAAATGCGCACAGATAGCCTCAGTGCTTGAGGTGAGCGGGCATCCAAAACCAGGTAACGTGCATCGTACCCGAAACTTCCCAGATATGGTATTTGAAGATTTTCTTCTCAGTGGAATAGCCATTGGAGAAACCATGGCAAAAGCTGCAGACAGAGGGTTTAAATATCGTCACAGGTCCGAAAAATGGGATAAAATCGGGTTAGGCGGACTGATTCTGGAAGCAGTCACTGAAACTGACCGTTGGGTGGCTAACAACACCAATCTAGGTATTGTGATGTTACTCACCCCTATTTCAGTAGTTGCCGGGATGATTGAGGATGTAAACAAAGGTGAAACTAACAATCACAGTATAGTTGGAAGGGGAACTGAAGGGTTAACTGAAATTTGGAATATTTTCAGGGAGAGAATAGACCAGATCATGAGATCCACAACTCCTGAAGATGCAGTTAACCTTTACAGGGCCATTAACCTTGCTGATGCAGGGGGGATGGGCGAACAGGATGATCTAGATGTGGCAGCAGAAAGCTCCCTCCAGAAACTGCGGGATGAAGATGTAAACATGTTCAATGTGCTGGAGATGTCCTCTGAGTGGGATAAACTATCATACGAACTCACCCATAAAATGCCAGTTACATTCCAAACAGGATATCCTACCTTTAAAAAACTTAAATCCAAATATGAAACCAACCAGGCCACGGTGCAAACATTTCTAACCATTTTATCACAGGTTCCAGATACCCTCATCAGCCGCAAGTACGGGGAAGAAAAGGCAATGGAAGTTTCGGCCAGTGCAAAGTCCATATTGGAAAAAGGTGGAATATTGAACAGTAGGAGAATATCCACTGTGGAAAAATTCGACCAGGAACTGATGAACAATGGTTTAAACCCCGGTACCACAGCAGATTTCACTGCCTCATCAATTATGATTGCTTATCTTGATGGTTATAATGATTATAAAGCTAAGTTTCAAAATGAATAACAAATCCCTAGTGTTATAATTCTCAATATGCTAAAAATCTTAAAATAAAAATTCAATTCAACATGAAAATAAATAAAATAACATTAATGAAAATAAAATAACTATCACTTGGAATAAAATTATCACTTGAATAAAATATCATTATCAACGATTTAATTAACGATTACCGAGGTTTCAAACATGCTGGATAAGATAATCAATGAAATGCACCTCTACGAAAAAAAAGTCTTAAAAGTATTAGGGGAAGCAGGAGGCCAGGACATACCTGAAGATGTGGCCAAAAATACAGCTCTAGACATAAAACAGGTTATGAGTGCTGCCGGGGCCCTGGAGTCCAAGGGAATCATAGAAATAGAACGTGACGTGGAAGAAGTGCTGAGTCTGGGTCCTTCCGGATCAACCTATGCTCAGGAAGGATTACCAGAAAGGAAAATCTTAGAAGCACTCCACCAGGACCAGACCATCCACATGAAGGATCTGGCCCAGAAATCAGGAATAGAACCATCAGAAGTGAAAATAGCCATTGGATGGATCATGAAGAAGGGCTGGGCAGTCCTGGATAAAGGGAACGTTACCATAACACCAAATGGTGAAAAAGCCCTGGAAAAACCCGGTATTGATGAGATCCTCCTCAAGACCATTATGGATTCCACTAAAATATTAACCCTGGGCGGTTTATCAAACTCGCTTAATGAAGGATTCCAACAACTGAAAAAACGAAAAGGTCTCATTAATTTAAATAAAAATTCAAGTTACACATTGGTTGTCACCAAAAAGGGACAGGATATACTGGATCATGGTTTCGAAATACGTGAAGAAGCAACACAACTTACCCATGAGCAGCTTAAAACAGATTCATGGAAGAACTTACACTACAGGGGTTATGATATCCAGGCAGAACACCCCATTATCTTCCCGGGGAAGATGCATCCCCTGCAGAGAACCATTCAGGAGATCCGTCGCATATTCCTGAACCTGGGATTCAATGAGTCCAGAGGAACCATCCTTGAATCCGCCTTCTGGAACTTTGACTGCCTTTTCCAACCCCAGGACCATGCTGCCAGAGAAATGCAGGATACTTTCTATGTTAAATCTCCCCGAAGCACCCAGTTACCATCAGATGAAATGGTGAAGAAGGTAAGTCAAACTCATGAAGATGGAGGTGCCACTGGCAGTGAGGGATGGGGATACCACTGGGATGTGGATGTAGCCATGCAATCCGTTCTCAGAACACATACTACCTGCGTATCAGCCCGATACCTTGCAGAAAATGAACCACCCTTAAAAATGTTCTCAGTGGGCCGTGTATTCCGCCGTGAAACCATAACCTACAAACACCTCCCTGAATTCCACCAGGTAGAGGGTATTGTGGCCAGTGAGGAGATAAACTTCAAGAACCTCCTGGGAATAATCAAGGAATTCTACCACCAGATGGGCTTTGAAGTCCGCTTCCGACCAGCATACTTCCCTTACACCTACCTGTCCACTGAATGCGAGATCTATCTACCAGAGAAGGAAAGCTGGATTGAACTGGGAGGATCCGGAATGTTCCGTCCCGAAGTTTTAGAACCACTGGGAATAGAAACACCTGTAGCAGCATTTGGCCTGGGAATTGAACGTCTAGCCATGATACGCCTGGGAATCAAGGATATCCGGATGTTATATCAGAGTGACTTGGGCTGGTTACGTAATTTACCTGTGACACAAATTTACAACGAAAAATAGTATTAAAAAAAATAAAAAATGGAGTAACCCCTATTATTCTCTTTTAGCTACTAAAGCCCCACCCAAAACCATTAAAATAGCAAATATTAAGCCAAATATAGGAATAGCTGTAGTTTGCATGCCAATAGTTCCTGCGGCTGATACGTTAGTAGCTCCAAAACTTACAGTTGGCGTTGGGAATGGTATGAAATGGGTTTGTCCATCGGTTCCATTATAACTGACTCCGGATCCTGCTGCATTGGTAGCTAGAACTCCTGATTGTGAGGAGCGAATATTAAAAGATGCAGTCCATTTTTGTCCGCTGGATAACGAACCCACATTCCATTTCAGTGTGGTTGTTCCGTCAGGATTGGTAACTGTACTGTCTGGAACAGGAGTAGGGTTACCAACTAAGCTAATGTAACTGGGCAGTATATCCGTTACCAAAACATCGGTGACTGTTTGTTTGATTTGTTGGTAAATTTCATCGAATATTGGGTCTAACGCACTGGCGTCTGCAGCAAAGAAATATTTACCACCAGTTTCAGTTGCCATTTGTTGTAATACTGTGGGTTGAACACCACTACCTAATCCAATGGTGTAAACTTTGTAACCTTTGGTTTTTGCATCATTAACTTCAGCAGTGGGGTAACTAGCCGCTCCATCACTGAGGAATATGATATTTTTTGAATTCAATGGTATAGTGCTGGCATCTAATAATTTATTTGCTTCACCTAATCCAACTGAAAAATCTGTTCCGCCTGATGCAACTCCTGCGTCGATAGTTGTTTTAACTAAGCTGAAATCATTGGTAAGAGCTTGAGATTCCTTTACAGAACTAGCCCAATTTACCACTCCGGCCTGATCCTTAGTTGGATCCATTTTGTCCACAAAGTTTTTAGATGCAGTCTTTCGAAGGTCATTAGGATCCTCCCATGACATACTACCAGAACTATCAATGGAAAATACAACATCAGCACCATTAGTAGTTGTTGATGATGGACCGTTTACAGTTAAAACCACATTTGCTGTGTCGGTACCTGTTTTGGTAACTGTTTTGTCAACAGTTACATCTGCAGCTGCTACCGGTCCACAGATCATAAGTGCAACAAGAAAAGTTACCATTAAAATTGTTGGTGTTTTCAAGATTTTCACCTCCTTTGTACTTTAACATAGTTCTAAAGAACTGAAACCATGTTTTGGCACTGACAGAGTGAAATGAAAAAAAATATGAGAATATTTGAATGATCACTGCCACCCATTGTTCCCCCCGAACATGTTTATAATTATATTATAATACATTATGAGTAATATATTTTTTGTAAAGGGATATATTGTGCAAGATACTCAAAATTTCTTAATTAATTAAATAAAGGATATAATCTTAAAAACAAGGGAATTAACATTATTTATTTTTAATTAAACACTTATAAAACCGTGTAATTTTATTAAAAGTTATTAATACTTTCAATAATCACCAACAGACATTAGTTGAATAGGTACAAATTTGAAGGTACAAATTTGATTTATCAAAAAAGAAATTTGATTTCAGAAAAGAGATTATTGCAAAATTACATAATTACGTAAGATTATAAATTATATTAATTAATTCAAATTCAATTATTATCCCTTCAAATTTGATCCCATTCAATTATTACCCCAAAAGTAACAGATGAGATAAGATAAATCCCTTAAAATATCATGAGGATCTATGAAAAGATACCTGGCTTTGGCAGCCATCACCATTGTTATGGTTCTGGCAATTGTGACTAGCCTTAACTTAATTCCCATATCCACAATACCTCTTGATTCTGTGGAAGTTAAAGAATATCAGGGAGATAAACTCTCTTCTGTAAATGATTTCCGTGAAAATTCCATTAAGGGAACTCAACGTGTTGATATAAATAATTACTCCTTAGAAGTAACTGGTTTAGTTCAAAATCCCAAAAATTACACCTACGACCAAGTTAAAGGTTTTCAAAGTTACCAGAAAGTGGTTAAACTGGACTGTGTGGAAGGATGGAGTGTCAACATACTCTGGCAGGGGGTGTTGGTAAAAGACATCCTTAATGATGTGAAACCATTATCCTCAGCTAACACTGTCATTTTTTATGCTGTTGATGGCTATTCCACCTCTTTTCCACTGGAATACCTTCAGAACAGCCAGATATTAATGGCCTATAAGATGAACAATGCCACTTTACCTCCAGAGAGAGGATTCCCATTTCAACTGGTGGCAGAGAGTAAATGGGGATACAAGTGGATAAAATGGATAAACAGGATTGAACTATCTGATAATCCAAATTTTCAGGGATACTGGGAAAGCAGAGGTTACTCAGTAAGTGGAAATCTTAATGAGAGTTTTTTAAAATGATTAAAGCCATTTTTATAATATTGAGTATATTTGATTGAATTTGAAGTGAATTGTTAGCCATATCACTACTGTTAACCATATCACTACAAAAAAATCTATAAAAAAAATAGACTGAAATATCTATGAGTTGATAATATGGACAGGAAAATCACCAAAAAAGCTGTTCATATAACTTTGATAATTCTAATTTTCATTGTTATTATCTCTGGTTTGGGAATAACATATTATAAGAGCATAGAACTAGTTACCGGAGGTTTACTGGATAAAACACTTTCTTTCGAGTTGCACACTCTCCTATTTTTGCCATTTCTCCTCATACTCCTCATTCATATCTTTTTCTCATGGTTATGGCCTAAAAAAAGTTAAAGTAACCATAAATATAAAACAATTAACAACCAATAGATTACTTATAAATAGTTTGATCAGTAATTATACTGATATCTCAATTTATAGTGAAATTTTACTCAAATTAATAATATCTTAAAATTTAATTCCTATTTGCTCCAATGAAGATTATCAACATCATTGTAAGTTTTAATATATTTTTTTCTATTGATAATTAGTTTAACTAAATACTAAACTTTCTAATAAAATAAATTAGTCCCAGTAAAAGCTATTTCATGATTTAGAGGATGAACATGGTTTATGATAATATTTTTGGTGCCAGGATTTTAGATCTGGCCCTGGAGGTTGAGGATCACCTTATAATATCTGATCTTCACCTGGGATATGAGGAAGCATTGAACTATCAGGGTATAATGATCCCCAAGTTCCAGTATCCCAAGATCATCAAAAGACTGGAAGAAATCAATTCCAGGACAGATTGCACCAGTATAATCATCAATGGCGATCTTAAACATGAGTTCGGCAAGATAAATCGTCAGGAGTGGAATGAAACCCTGAAATTCATAGACTATCTTAAGGAACGATTCCAGGAAATCATCCTCATCAAGGGCAATCACGATCCATTAACACCCATTATCGCCCAAAAAACAGGTTTAGATGTCTACCCTTATTATTCAACTGGTAATTTTTTAGTGATGCACGGCGATACGATCCCGGAAAAATGGGATGAAATCACCCAAAAGAACATTGTAATCGGACATGAACACCCTTCAGTGGGAATTAGAAGTGGTGAACGAATGGAGAAGGTTAAATGTTTCCTTAGCGGGAATTTCCGGGATAAAAAAATTATTGTAATGCCCTCCTTTAACTTCATCACCGAAGGTTCCGATGTTCTCCATGAGAAACCTCTCTCACCATTTTTAAAAGAAAGTAATCATAATGATATGGAAGTTTTTGGTGTTGAAAACTTTGAAACCTTCTATTTTGGAAAAATAAGTCATCTATTGAAGGTTCAACAGGAACCCTATCCCTATGATTCTCATTTTATAGAATTTTAATCACAAAAATTAAAATAGATGCAGAAATTAGATGTTGCAAAAAATAACTCGAAAAAATTGTGAAAAAATATAATGACTCCAAAAAGGGACTCCTTAAGTAAAAATAACTGCAATAATAAAATCATCATTTTTTTAGAAAAAATATCGAATTTAAATTAACATAAACTGAATTTAAGATAACATGATAACCCGACAGGAAAAAAAATACTCTGATAAAGATATTTACAAAATCTTACATCCCTGGGCTCGGGAATGGTTCCAAGGAAAGTTTAAAACCTTTTCTGAGGCACAGCGCCAGTCAATTGTGGATATACACCAGGGGAAAAATGTGCTGGTTTCATCACCCACTGGTTCTGGTAAAACCCTCACTGCATTCTTATCCATTATCAGCGAACTAACCCGTCTAGCTGACCAGGACATCCTGGAAGACCGGGTTTACTGCCTGTACATATCCCCCTTAAAGGCACTGGATAATGATATTGAGAAGAATTTGGAAGAACCCTTGACTGAAATTGAAAAAATATCAGGTCGCAAACTGGGCATCCGTAAGGCAGTGCGCACCGGGGACACCAGCCAGTATGAACGATCCAAGATGCTTAAAAACCCTCCCCATATCCTGATTACTACACCTGAATCTCTTTCTATCCTTCTCTGCGCACCCAAGTTCCGGGAGAAACTATCCAAGATCCGTTACGTGATAATAGATGAAATACACTCCCTGGCTGAGAATAAACGTGGAGTGCACCTCAGCCTGAGTCTGGAGAGACTGGAACACCTCACTGGCGGATTTGTCCGTATCGGACTCAGTGCCACAGTACACCCCCTGGAGAGGATGGCAGAATTTTTAGTGGGTTACTCATATGGCCATCCACGTGACTGCCTCATTGTGGATGTAAATTACCTGAAACAACTGGACATGGAAGTGATCTGCCCGGTTAAGGATATCATAGCCACCGAACCCGATGAAACCTACAAGGCCATGTACAGGATGCTCCATGATCTCATTCAGAATCATCAGACCACGCTGATCTTCACCAACACCCGTAGTGGTACTGAAAGTGTGGTTTTCAACCTTAAAAACAGGTATCCTGATAGTTACCATGACCAAAATATCATGGCCCATCATTCCAGTCTTTCCAGGGAACTGCGACTGGAGGCAGAGAACAAATTAAAGGAGGGGAAGCTGAAGGTTGTGGTTTCTTCCACCAGCCTGGAGCTGGGAATAGATATCGGTTACATTGATCTGGTGGTGCTGGTTTCCAGCCCCAAATCTGTTTCCCGGGCCCTGCAGAGGATAGGTCGTAGTGGTCATCAGTTGCATGAGAAATCAAAGGGCAGGATGATGGTGGTGGACCGTGATGACCTGGTGGAATGTGCTCTTATTCTTAAAAATGCCATGGAGGGGAAGATTGATGAGATACACATCCCAGAAAACTGTCTTGATGTTTTATCTCAGCAGATTTATGGTATGGCCATTGAACAGCGTTGGGATCTGGATGAAGCACTCCAGCTCATCAGAGGAAGTTACCCCTACCGTGAGCTCAGTAAAGAAGATTATAACGCTGTCCTCAGCTATCTGGCAGGTGAGTACACCCGCCTGGAAGACCGTTACGTCTACGCCAAGATCTGGGTGGACTGGGATGAAAACCGTATGGGAAAAAGGGGAAAACTGGCCCGTATGTTATATTCAACCAACATTGGGACCATACCGGATCGCAGTGCAGCCGTGGTGAAATGTGGTGGTGAGGTGGTGGGTCGCATTGAAGAGGACTTCATGGAAAAACTCAAAAAAGGAGATAGTTTCGTTCTGGGCGGCAGAATATACCGTTTCAATTATGCCCGGGGAATGAGCGTTAATGTCAGCCCTGCTTCTGGCCCTCCCACCATTCCATCCTGGTTTTCAGAACAGCTCCCCTTATCCTTTGACCTGGCCATGGCCATCGAGAAGTTCCGGGGGATAGTGGAGTGGGAATTTAAAAAGGGAAGAAGTAAAGAGGAAATCATTAACTTCATACACCAGTATCTATATCTGGATCACAATGCTGCCAACTCCATATACCAGTACTTCCGGGAGCAGTACCTCTATGCAGTGGTTCCTAACCTTAAAACTTTACTGGTGGAATATTACACTGGTTTTGGTGGTCGTAAGTTTGTAGTTTTCCATTCTCTCTTTGGAAGGAGAGTGAATGATGCTCTTAGCCGTGCCCTGGCCTATGTTATAGCCAGGAGGTACCGGCATGATGTGATGATCTCCATCTCTGATAATGGATTCTACCTTTCCAGTGAAGGTAAAATCGGTGCATTGGAGGCTTTCAAGGAACTTACATCTGAAAATCTGGAAGAATACCTTAAAGAAGCAATTGACCGTACTGAAACACTGGCCGGACGGTTCAGGCACTGTGCTGGACGTTCACTCATGATCCTCCGGCGTTACAAGGGTCAGGAAAAGTCGGTGGGTCGTCAGCAAGTTAAGGGTAAAATCCTTTTAAAGTTCGTCAAGGAACTGGATCCCAATTTCCCCATTCTCAAGGAAGCAAGGAGGGAAGTGACAGAAGACTTCATGGATGTTAAAAACGCCCAAAAAGTGTTGGAATTGATTGAAAATGGTAAGATGGAGATCAAACAGATTAACACCAAAATACCATCACCATTCGCATTTAACCTGGTGTCCCAGGGTTACCTCGATGTTTTAAAGTATGAAGAGAGGATAGAATTCATTCGCAGGATGCATGAAGCTATAATTAAAGAAATTGGTGGGTGAACAACTCTTTTTAATATTCATTTGAATTAATCTCGATTCCTATTTGAAAATTTGAATATTCATATCTATTTTATAGGAATTTATAAGGATGGAAGCAAGATTTATTTTTCATTAAAGCTGGTCAAGATCAATTACAGTTAAATAATCTATAGTCATAATCTATAATACATACGGCCAACGGTGACGTTATGAATAAAATAAACGACATAGTAGATTCTAAAACCCGTTTCATAAGGGTATTATGGTGTGATAATGCCAATATCATCCGAGCAAAAGCTGTTTACGTGGATTCAGTAAAGGATCAGGAAGTCTCAGTAGGTATTTCCCGTGGTCAACAGGGAGTTCCAGTGATGTACGATGGAGTGGTAGCAGGATGCGACCTGGATCCAGTGGGGGAAATAACATTAAAGGGAGATATGTCTACTTTAACACCCATACCCTATGCCCCCAGTCATGCTCGGGTTATGGGTGACATGTTCCATGAGGGGAAGGTATGGGGGAACTGCCCCCGCGGGTTTTTGAAAAAAATGATCAACTCTCTTCAAAAGGAAGGTTTAAAGGTTAAAGCATCCTTTGAAAATGAATTTTACCTTCTAAAACATGATAATGAGGAGAATAGAGATAATAAGAATGGTAAAGATAATAAAAACAACAGTAACAATGTATTAATTCAAACCTCCGATATTACCCCCTTTGCATCTACTTACTCCATGGATTTAAACCATGAAGTCATCAGTGATATAGTTGAAGCCTTAATTGCCCAGAACATCACTGTTGAACAGTACTATCCTGAGTCCGGTCCGGGTCAGCATGAAATTACCGTTGGATACTCAGATGCACTGCAGGCGGCCAGTAATCAGATTATCTTCAGGGAGACTGTGAAGGCCATTGCATCCCAGTATGGTTTTTGCGCATCATTCCTTCCTAAGGTCTTCCCGGATAAGGCAGGTAGTGGCTGCCATCTCCATCTTAGCCTGTGGCAGGATGACGAGAACATTTTACATGACCCTGAAGCTAAGTATGGTCTTAGTGAAATTGGAAAACAATTTATAGCAGGGATTTTACATCACTTGCCTTCACTGATGGCCATCACCACCCCTATTCCCCGATCTTACCGTAGGATACGTCCTCAGATGTGGAGTGGGGCTTTTCAAGTATGGGGTTTCAACAACCGTGAAGCTGCAATCAGGGTGATCAAAGAAGATGATAGTAAGATAAAACATTTTGAACTTAAAACCGTGGATGCATCTTCCAACCCTTACCTGGCCCTGGGAGTGGTTTTAGCCGCAGGACTTGATGGTATCCGTGAGAAAATGACACTGAAAAAACCAGTGCAACAGGATCCAGCCACTTTCTCAATGGTTGAAATGGATAATCTTGGAGTCAAACCACTTCCAAGTAATATGGAGGAAGCACTGGAAAAATTAGAAAAAAATGGGGTTATTTTAAATGCCATGGGAATGGATCTTTCAAAATCTTACCTGGCAGTTAAAAAAGCAGAATATGAAGCTCTAAAAAAGTTACCTTCTGGAAAAGAAGTGAGTTTGCTGCTTGAAAAGTACTGAATTTTTTCTATAAAGAGAATGCTGGTTCATTTAAAATGGATTTTATCAGTTTCTGGGCATCCTCCACTTCCTGGGATTCACCATTAACTGCAATCCATATTGAGCCTTCTGCACCGGCAACTCCACCTGCAGCTACCAGTTCTGCACTGGCTCCGGTTAAACTGGTTATAGCTTCTATTTCAGTGAAGACCTCTCCCATCACTGGTAAAAGCCGGGGCCCATGTGCACCGGGTGAATTCAGTCGCAGGGCAAGTTCGTCGAGATCCGTGTGGACTCGTTTTTCCAGTCCCACTGGAAGGATTAAACGTACCCTGCGACCTACCACTGCCTGTAATGATGCCCCAATGGTTCCACCCTTATGATGGCCAATATAGATAGCAACCTTCTTTTTAAGGACATCAATGGCATTGGCACCCTTTATGATCACATCACCTTCTTTAAGGTGGTCAACAACATCGAATATGGTTAAACCTTTTTTCCAGATACCATTAACTATGACCACATCACCTGGAAACTCAGTTTCATCAGGTAAACGGCCATCTGTAGTTCTTGGTTGGGCAGGGGGGAGTACTATACCCCGGAAGAACCTTCTTCTGGAGAAATCATCTGCCTGACCAATACCTAATAGTATTTCCTCAGCAACGTATCCATTGGTTGTTCCAGCAACGATAACCACTGTTCCCGATTTAAGAGCTTCCAAAATGGGAGGGTAACTGACTATTGCCCTGGCAATTAACCTTTTACCCGCTGCAGGAGTAATTAAAAACTGTTTCATTAAATATCCCTCTATTCATCCATTATTGACCTAAATCATCCATCATGAAGCCAAATCATCCATTATTG